>DASXDV010000127.1:0-10495 GCA_036490465.1 Candidatus Tumulicola sp.
GCGACGACGACCGAGAAGGCGCGGCGTAGAACGATCACTGCGGCAGCACCTGCACGATGAAGTACGGGCTCCAGCGGATGTTCCCGAAGTTGAAGTAGTAGGTGCGCTGCACGTCGAGCAGCATGTGCGGCAAGATCTTGAACCGCACGTCGCCGGTGATGTCGTTGGGAGGCTGGCCGAGGTAGCTGTTATAGAGCGGTTGCCCGAGAACGTTGGTCAGCGGCAGCGGAAACAGATCGGGAACGGGGATTGGAAAATCGTCGTGGTGGCGCATCAGTATGGACGCGTTGAATTCGGGATTGGGGTCGTAGTTGATTCCGAGGCTCGCCGTGCGCAGCGTCGACACGCCCCGAAACGACGTAAGGCTGGCGGGGCAGTAGCCCGGTTTGGTGGGGTCGAGCTGGATCGTGCACGCCGGGTATCCGCCCTGTAGGTAGTAGTCGCCCGTGTTCTGCACTTGATAGCTCAGATAGGCGTTGAGCGGACGCGCGAACTGACGGCTCAAGCTCACCGTCGTCGACGTGTTGTCGATGTGGTGCGGCAACGAGTTCCACTGCCGTTGCTTGGTGAAGGCGGCGTTGAGATAGTAGGCCTTGTACGGATTTTCGCGGCTGCCAATCTTGAGCGACGGAACGAACAGGGTGAAGCCGAAGACCGCGTTCCAGATCGTCGTGTAGGTCGTTCCTCCGAAAGATTGCAGGCCCATCGCCGACGCCGGGATCGGCAACGCGTACTGTTGCCCCACCGAATCGTGATTGAATCCGTAACCCGCAAAGATCTGCTCGTAGAGCGGCAGCTTGCCGATTCGATCTTGAAAACTCGTAGCCGTGACCTGGACCTGCGACGGGTGGGAGAGGCTGCCGGCGCCGACCGGGTTGTTGGGGATCGATCCGACGCCGAGCAGGTTGTAGTTGGTGAAGTTCGAGGCGACCTGCAAGTAGGAGTGCGGCAACGCCGCCGTGGCCGTGACGTAGGTGGTCTGCGTTGCGGTCAGCGGGGGCGCCGAAAGCAGAACGCCTTGGTTGATGTTGAGCTGCGTAAAGGTCTGGATCTGAAAGCGCTGCCCCAACTTCTCGTAAGCCGCGAGATTGAAAAAGCGGTCGGATTTCGTCAGCGGATTGGCCGAGAATATCGCGTACTCGTGCTGACCGACGAAGTGCTGCTCGAAGGCGAGATAGGTGTGGTTTTGGGTGTCGTAACGCAGATGCACCGCCGACAGCGAGTTGTTGCTGCCGGCGAAGTTCCAGGTGGCATCGAAGTTTGCACCGGTCAGCGAGTTTTGCGCGAAGTACTGGTTGGGTGAGAAGTTCACGACGTAGGATCCCAACGGAACGCCGACCCCTCCGAGATACGCGGTCGCGCCGGCAAACCGCGCGTAGTTCTTGGCACCGATCACGGCGCTGGTGGCCGTCACGCTGGGCTGCGGCGGCAACTCGGGAAATGCAAACACGTCGCCCGGCATCACGCGCCCCTTGACCGGATGAAGGAGATCGCCGTTGAGGAACGTCCATCGATCGGGCTCGCTGGTAACCGGCACGAAATAAATTCGATTGAAGTCGAGAAAGTCGGACAGCGCGGCGCCGGACGCCTGCTCGTTTCCGGACTTCAAGACGACGTGGCCGGCCACTAAAAAACGATTAAGTTTGAGATCCATCGAGAATGCGTCGCCCGTGGCGGAGAAGCCGTCGCTCGTTTGCACGCGAACGTTGCCGTCGGCTTCGATCAGAAACCGGTCGTAGTAAAAGGCAATATGATCGGCCGATAGGCGCACGATCGTAGCGGCTCGCGCCGGCGCGCAAGCAACTGCGAGTACGAGCAGCGTGAGAACTGCGCGGAGCGGGATTCGACGCACGATTGCGGACCGTTTTGCCCGGCGGTTGCGGTATCCTATCTTATCGCGCGCGGCAGGCGTGAAAGCAAATAAGCCGAAACGCGACGCGGTGCGCGCAGTGACGCCCGTTATCGATTTCGATGTCGTTGCATACGCGTACGCGCGTGCGAGAAGTGCGTATTCGGCCGCGAGAGCGTCGAAGCGGCGCGCGGCACGGGGCGCGCGCGAATCGCCCGCTTGCCGCACCGAATCTCACCGTCGGTCCCTCGCTTTGGAAGGTGATTCCTTTCGGAGCCTGGTACGAAGCTTTTCCAGCGATGCCGGGTAACGCTAGGGAACGCCGTGTCGCCGCATAAGGTGATTCGAGTTATGCCACGACCGTTCGCAGACCCGATGGGGCCTGCTTCCGAGAGCCGATTCGGCAGGTCCCCGCACCGGCGGGCCGCCCGGGACGTCGGGTAGCGCGTGCAAGCCGCTATCGCCCCCGTAGCCGAACGCGAGGTCCCCGACGCTTGGCGGGCAGTCAAGCGCGCCATGGACGTCGGCCTGGGCATCTTCCTGCTGATAATCTCGGCGCCCGTCGTCGCGATGGCGGCCTTGGGAATCGTCTGCACGACCGGCGGCGCGCCCTTTTTCACTCAAGAACGCGTTGGGATGAACGGTCGCCGCTTCAAAATGTTCAAGTTGCGCACGATGGTCAACGGCGCGCACGGGATGCGCGACGACCTGATGCATCTCAACGAGGTCGACGGTCCGGTCTTCAAGATTCGAAACGATCCGCGGCTGCATCCACTGGGCCGCTTCCTGCGCCGCACGAGCGTCGACGAACTGCCCAATCTCGTCAACGTCGTCCTCGGCGACATGGCGCTGGTCGGACCGCGTCCCGCTTTGCCGTGCGAGGTCGAACATTACGACGGTTTCGCGCTGCGCCGGTTGAGCGTGCCGGCGGGGCTAACCTGTCTGTGGCAGATCAACGGCCGCAGCAAAGTCTCGTTCGAAGAATGGATGGCGCTCGACAACGACTACGTCGACACCTGGACTCCGCTGGGCGATCTCGTTTTGATCGCCCGCACCGTTCCGGCGGTCTTGCGAAGGGACGGCGCGCATTAAGCAGTACCTGCGGGTCGTTCCCGAAGCCAAACGGCCCCGCGCTCGCCGCTTTTCGCTGGCGGGCTCGACGTTGTTCATTATGGGAGCGACCTTCGCGTCGACGATGCTCGGGTTCATGCGCGAGGTCGTCAGCGCGAAGTATTACGGTACGCGCTGGGAGATGGACACCTTTCTGGCGGCCGCTACCGTTCCTACCATTTTGTTCGGCGTGTTCAACGGGGCGCTCGTAAGCGCGCTGGTACCGACGTTCTCCGAATATCTGGCGCACCGGCAAGAGGACGAGGCGTGGCGTCTGGGCAGTACCGTTCTCAACCTGCTGGCCATCGTGTTGACCGTTTGCGCGATCGTCGGCTTCTTTACGGCGCGCTGGTACGTGCCGCTCATCGCTCACGGTTTCCCGGCCCCGCAGATGGGCGTCGCGATTCGCATGACGCGCTGGCTGATGCCGAGCATCGTGGCCGTGAGTTTGAGCGGCGTCCTGTCGGCCATGCTCAATGCCTATCATCGTTTCCGCGCGACGGCCTTGGTCGGAGTCGTCGTCAACCTCGTGACGATCGCCACCGTATTGGCGTTCAACCACGGCCTGAGCATTTACGCGCTAGTTCTCGGGACGACTCTGGGCTTGACGGCTCAGATGCTCGTACAGCTGCCGTCGTTTCTCTCCATTGGGAAATACCGCTTCATCATCGATTTGCGGCATCCGGGGTTATCCAAGATCTGGGTACTGCTGGGCCCCATAATCGTCGGCTCGGCGGCCGGCCAGCTCGCGCTGTTCTTCGACCGGTTTTTCGCGTCGACGCTCTCGCCCGGCTATATCTCCGGCATGAACTACGCGGTAAAGCTGGTGAACTTTCCGCAACAAATTTTTGCAGCGGCGATCGCCACCGTGATCTTTCCGCTGCTCGCAGCGCAGTTCGCGCGGGATAACCGGCGGGGCGTCGCGCGCAGCCTGGTGACCGGATTGCGTCTGGTCAACTTCATTACGATTCCGGCGGTCTGCGCGCTAATCGTCCTGGCCCGGCCAATGGTTCAGACCTTGTTCGAGCGGGGGACGTTTCAGGCGAGCGCGACCGACCTGACGGCCGGGCTGTTGCCCTACGCGGCCGTCGGTTTGGTCGCGCTGGCGGCCAACGTCGTTTTGACGCGTTGCTGTTTCGCTTGCCGCGAAACGGCTTGGCCGGTCACCATCTCGGTAGGTGCGGTCGTCGTCAACGTGCTTCTGTCGATGGTGTGGCTGCCGACGCTGGGTGCTCGCGGTCTGCTGTTGGCAAACTCGCTGAGTCAGACGATGCAAGCGGTCCTGCTACTGATGCTGACGAGCCGTCTGGTTTCGGGAATCGACTGGGGTTCGCTCGTCGGCTCGGCCGCGAAGATCGCCGCCAGCTCGCTGGCGATGGTTGCGGCGCTGCATTGGATCGGCACCCTGGGGGTCACGCCCGAAGCGTCGCTTGCGTCACGCGCGTGGTTCTTGTTCGGTCAGATCGCGATCGGAGGGATCGTTTTCGTCGCGGTGGCGCGGATGCTCAACGTCGAAGAGCTGGAGCTGGCCCGTCGCACGATCGTTGCCAAGTTCGAACGCAATCTCATGAGCCCGCCGGATAATCGCGAGGCGCCGATCGCATGACCCTGACGTCCGTCTTGGAGCGGCGGCCGCGCTTTTCGATCATCCTTCCGGCTCATAACGAAGGCGATCGGATCGGCAAGACGCTCCACGAGTATTTGGGAGCCTTCGACGATTCGGAGATCATCGTCGTGCTCAACGGGTGCACCGATGCGTCCAAAGCCGAAGTGGAGGCGCTGCGCGGCGACCATCCAAACTTGGCCTCGATCGAGATTCCCGATGCGGTCGGCAAGGGCGGCGCCGTGCGCGCCGGGTTCCTGGTTGCCCGGGCCGACGTCGTCGGCTACGTCGACGCCAACGGCTCGACGCCCGCGGCCGAAATGCGGCGTTTGTGCGAAGCCCTCGGCGACCACGACGGCGTCATCGGGTCGCGTTGGCTGCCCGGGTCGCGGGTTGCGATTCTGCAGCCGCTGCGCCGGCGAATCGCCAGCCGTACCTTCAACGTGATCGTCCGCGCATTTTTCGGTTTGAAGTACTCCGACACGCAGTGCGGCGCCAAAGTGTTTCGGCGGGCCGCGCTCGAGCGCGTGATGCGCGACGTCGAAACGTCGAACCTGGCGTTCGACGTCGACCTCCTGTTTGCGATGAAACGGCTCGCGATGCGGATCTTAGAGGAGCCAACCTGCTGGGTCGACGTCCATGGCTCGCGCATTCGGTTAGTCCCGGCCTCGCTGCAAACGCTGGCCGCCATCGTGAGGCTGCGCCTTCACCACTCGTTTCTTTCGCTGGTCCTGCCCATGTACGACCGGCTCTTCCCCACCAACCCGGTCCGCCAGCACGACCGTCTGCGGATCCTCATCATCAATTGGCGCGACCCCAAACATCCGCAGGCCGGCGGAGCCGAAACGTACCTCTTCGAGCAGGCGCGACGCTGGGTACGGTGGGGATACGAAGTCGAGTGGCTTAGCGGCGGGTTTGCGGGCTGCAGTCCCCGCGACGAGCTCGAATCGATCAAGATTCGGCGCGTCGGCAATTTCATGACCGTGTATGCGGCCGTTCCCTTCATTTACCTTCGCGAATTTCGCGACCGCTTCGACGTGATCGTCGACTCCTCCAACGGGATTCCATTCTTTTCGCCGCTCTACTCGATGAAGCCGAAGATCTGCGTCGTTTACCACGTGCACCGCGAACTGTTCAAGAACCACCTTCCCGGTTGGCTCGCGGCGGCGCTGGTTTGGTGCGAAGAGACGTTCGTCCCGATTCTCTACCGGAAGGTGCATTTCGTAACGATTTCCGAGGATACGCGCGCCGAAATGCGCCGCGTCGGAATCGGCCAGCCCAACGCCGGATTGGTGCGATGCGGCGTCGATGCCTCGCTGGTACCCGGACCCAAGGATCCCATCCCGACGGTGCTCTATTTCGGAAGGCTCAAGGCCTACAAGCGAGTCGATCGCTTGATCGAGGCCTTCGCGGACGTGCACGCCCGCATGCCGGCCGCGATGTTGCGGATCGCCGGCACCGGCGACGCGCTGCCGGCCCTGCAAGAACTCGTTGGCCGGCTGAAGCTGGAGCGGGCCGTGATCTTCGAAGGGTTCGTCGACGAAGACCGCAAGCGCGAACTGTTGCAGCGAGCCTGGGTGACCGCCAGTCTTTCGGAGATCGAGGGCTGGGGAATCAGCGTCATCGAAGGGAACGCGTGCGGAACGCCGGCGATCGTGTACGACGTTCCGGGCTTACGCGAGGCGATCGTGGATCAGGAGAGCGGTCTCGTGTTGCCCGACGGCGCCGACGTCGCGGCGGCAATTCTATCGATCCTTCGGGACGACGCGTTGCGGGCCCGGTTGGAGCGCGGCGCGCGCGATCGGGCGGCAACGTTTTCTTGGGATGCCGCGGCGCGCGAAATGCTTTTCGAGCTGATGCGCGCGATCGCCGGATTGGAGTTTCGGGCGGTCGATCTGGATCGGAGGTGGACGTTCTTTGGTGCCGACGGCCGGAAGTACGCCTCGAGTCTGCTCGACACTTACTCGATTCGTAACTGATCGCACGGTGAGCGTACTGCAGGGGCGCCGGCGGCGGTACGCCCGCAGCGCCGTATCGGCGCTTGCCGTCGCGTGGTCGCTCGGCGCGCTGGCGGGCTGCGGGGGCGTGTCGCAGCGCCCCGGCCGCGCCCCCGCCGTTGCGGCGTCCACCGCCCCGGCCATCGCCGCTTTCGAGCGCGATCCCAACGCCGCCAACTGGGAGGCGTTGCACGCATCGCTCCTCAAAGGCGCGATCGCTCCGGAAATCGAGTCCCGCCTGATCGAAGCGCTCGCGAACCGCCAGGTTCCGCGCAACGTCTTCGCGGCGGCCGCAGTGGACCTGGCGACCCTCGACTGGGGCGGCGCGATACAGTGGGTGCAGAAGGTCAACGTCGCCGCGCGGGGCGGCCGCAACCCTACGGCCGTGGCGAACTCGTCGGCGCTGGCCTGGATGCTGCTCGCATTGCGGCCTACCTACGCCAACGATCCGGTCGACCTGACGCACGCCGATCTTCGATCGGGATCGCCGCCCGACGGCCTGCCGCTCAATCTCGCACGCGTCGATTTCTCGCGCAGCGAGCTGAGCGCAATGACGTGGAGCAACTCCGTTCTTACCGACGCGCTCTTTTTGGGAACGTCGGTGGACGGCGTATTGAAGTGCACGAACTGCACGTTCGGAACGCTGCAATACGGCGGAACCGTCGTGCTTTCGGATGGTAAGTGGCGCCCGCGCTAGACCAGAAGACTAGCGTACCGCCGCGTTCTACCGCGTCATCCCGGGCAACGCTCTGGGCGATCGGCATCGTTCTGGCCGCCGAACTCGCGGCGCTTCCGTGGACGGGTCATGCGTACGACGTGGCGTCGTTTCTTTCGCACGCCGATCGGGTGTACTTCGCCCACGTTCCGCCCACGCGACTGTGGGCGTTCGGTTCGATTCCGCTGCTCGCGCTGCTGATTTCTCAGTTGCCGATGTTGTTCTTTCCACAGATTTGGCGTGCGCTGCCGCTGCGAATCTTCATCTTGAAGCTGCCGGCGTGGTGTGCCGACGTCGTCAGTGCCGGTATCATTCGGGCCTGCAGCGCCGACCCGCGGTTGGGCAACGGGTGGGCGCTGCGATACCTGCTCGACCCGATCGTCGTGTTCGTCACGGTCTTTCACGGTCAGGCCGACGCGTTGCCGAACGCGTTCGCGGTTGCGGGGATCGCCGCGACGCTGTACGAGCGATACGAACTCGCCGGCCTGCTCTTCGGTCTGGGTGCCGGCGCGAAGTTCTACCCGGCGGCGTTCGTGCCGCTGCTCGTAGTCGTCGCCTACCGGCGCGCGTCGTGGCGCCGAGCGCTTCTCGCGGCCCTAACGTTCGGCGCTGCGGCCGCGCTGACGCTGCTGCCGGTATTTTGGGGCCGTGCCGGATCGATTGCGGGCGCTTGGGCGAACAACAGTTTCGGGCCCGAAGGCAACCGCGTTGCGACGGCTTCGCTGTGGACCTTGCTGCCGCAAGGCATCGCCATCAACCCTCAGTTCGAGCAGCTCGCTGCGGTAGCCATTCCCTTGCTGCTGGCCGTCTGGGAGCTGCGCCACGTTCCCGACCGGCGCGATATCGCTCGAGCCGCGATGTTGACTGCCGGCTCGATCGTCCTGCTCAACCCCGGAGCGCATCCGCCGTTCTTTTTGTGGATCGCCGGTCCACTCGTACTCTATGCCGCCGTAGCCGACGACGGGATCGTGAGCTTGGCGGGAATAGCGCTGTCGTGCCTGGCCATCTTCACGCAGTTTTGTCAGGAAGGCAGCGACGAATACTTCTCCTTGGTTTTCGGCAGAGGCCCGAACCTCGGCTGGTTGCGCTGCGTCGCACCGTTTGAGTTCCTCCAGAAATTAGTGTTGCTGACTGCGGCGGCGATCGTCGTCGCAAGCTGGGTGCGACGGCGCCCGCCCCAGCGCTGGGCGACGGCGATCCGTCTTGCGGGACAGGCTGCGGCGTCGATAATTTTCGTAACGTTCGCAGCGGCAGCGGCGGCCGAGGTGGCTTTTGCCGCCGCGACGCACGCCGATCGCGTCGACGGGTTTGCCGCCGAAGAGGCGCTGGTCAACACGTTTGCGGTCGCTCCGCGCGTCGAAGCGCTGGCCGACGGGAGTTGCCGGCTTACGTACGAGGCAGACGACATCCTCGTGTACGCGGGCGAGCCGTTTGCGGCCCGGTTCGCAACCGCCTCTCTGGGCTACACCCTCTTTTCTTCCGGCGACGTGACGATTCGGGGCCGGACGTTTCCGGTCGCATCGCTGCCGTCGACGTTCGAGCGCCGCGACGTGTTGACGCTGGGTCAAAAGGGGGTGCGGCTGACCCGCGAATTCGACGTGTCGTCGCTATTGCGGCCTTTCCGCTACGTCGAGCGGATCGTCGAACGCCCGTGTACGCTCGTCGACGAAAATCCCGTACTCATCTATCGCTTCAACTTCGACGCCGCGCACGCCGCCGCCGCAGCGACGCCGCTCTTCGAACGCTTGAACCTCCTGCGCCGGACGGTCCAGGAAACCGTCCCCCCTCCGATAAAAGGCGCGTATCATGCCTGACGGTCTCCCGGAGGCGGCCGCCGTCGCAGTCGTTCCCTGCTTTAACGAAGGCAGAAACCCGCTCGATCTCGCCGAGATCTTGCTGGACGTTCCGGAGCTAAGCGCCGTCTTCGTCGACGACGCCAGCGAGGCCGACAGCGCGCGGGCGCTCCAGTCCCTCGCGACGCGCGATCCGCGCGTCGCCGTCGAACGAAACCCCGAGCGGGTCGGAAAAGTCTCCTCGCTGCTGCGCGTCCTGGGCTCGCTCGAACCGACCGTGCGGCGAGTCCTATTGCTCGATGCGGACGTCGTCGTTTCGCCCGCGACGCTAGGTGCGGTGTTGGAGCAGCTGCGGCGCGCCGACCTCGTCTTGGTCAATGCCGTCGCCCTGCCCAATGCGCGGACCGTCTGGGAGAAGGGTGCGATCTTTAGCGCCAACCGGCACGCGCGCCTTCGCAAGCGCGCGATGGCCCGGTATCCCGCGCTATTTAGCAACGGACGCCTGCTGGGAATGTCGCGGCGGCTAGTCGACGCCGTCGTGCGGGGCGGCGCGCCGTATCATACCGAAGACGCACATTTCATGCTCGTCTGTATCGAGCAGGGGTATCGCTACGCCTATCTCGACGACGCGATCCTGCACTACCGCGCGCCCGAGACGCTCGCCGACTATTTGCGCCAGTCCGGCCGCTTCAGCGCGGGCCGTTCGCTCTTGGCGGAACGCTGGTCCCCGGAGGTTCTCGCCCGCTACTACGATCCCAAGGCGGCGGATCTGGTGACGACGCTGCTGGCCGAAGCCCTGCACGATCCCGCGGGCGCGTGCGCGTTCGGCGCGATGCTGATCGCCAAAGGATTGCGCGGCGATGCGGCGCGGCCGAAAAGCGGCGCGTGGGCGGTATCGGCAAGCACGAAGGTTCTGCGATGAAGGTCGGAATCGTCACCTCGTTTCCCGAGCCCAACGTCGTCAAGAGCGCCATCGCGTACTACTCGCAGACGATCCTCGACCCGCTGCGCGATGGGAGCGACGAGTTCGTCATTTTTGCCGATTCGAGCCGCGGAGAACGCTTGGGATCCTGCGAGCGCTACGCCGCCAACGTCACCGTGTGCCGGTGCTGGCGATACGGCCATTTCGCACCGTTTCAAATCCTAAGAGCGTTGTTGCGCGAACGCGTCGACGTCCTCCATCTCGAATACGACGTCTACCTCTACGGCGGCGTCGTCGCCGCCATACTGTTGCCGCTGGTTTTGCGGCTCGTGCGCGGATTGCACCGAACCCAAATCGTTTCGACGCTTCACGGCGTCGTTTCGCAGCGGGTCGTAACGCGCGAAATGCTTCGGGAGAACGGCTTCGTGTTGCCGTACTCGGGCATCGGCCGGCTGGGGTTTTACACGATCTACGCACTGTTTAATTGGGCGAGCGACCGGATCGTC
>DASXDV010000151.1:0-3524 GCA_036490465.1 Candidatus Tumulicola sp.
CGAAGCGGAGCCTGTGCCGAGCGGAGCGCCCGCAGGCGCGAAGACGAGGTACTCAGGATGACAATAGTGGAAGCGCGCCTGCGGGCGCGGAGCTGGTGCCGAGGGGGGTGACGTGGGCGCTGCGTCCTTCGACTGCGCGCCGAACTTTGTTCGGCGCTCCGCTCAGGATGACAGTGGGGCGGGGGTGGGGTGGATGGCGTGGATTCGGATGGGGGTTTCGAAGCCTTTGAGATGGACTTCGCCGAGATCGCGAAAGGCGAGGTCTTTGCCCGCGCAGAGTTCTGCAACCACGTTGGAGACGAGGCATTGTTTGGGTTCCGCGTGCGAACAGAGTCGCGAAGCGAGCTGGACCGTCGTTCCGAAGAGGTCGCGATTGCTTTCGACCGGCTCGCCGGCGGCGGCGCCGATCCGAACGGTGACGGTCGTGTCGCCGGAGGCGCGGGCACGCTCGTCCAATGCATTTTGGATTTCGGTCGCACACCGGACCGCAGCCGCCGCCGATGCGAAAGACGCCATGATGCCGTCGCCGGTGTGTTTGACTTCGCGGCCGCCGCGCGCACCGAGCGCCTCTCGGACGACGCGATCGTGGATCCGCAAAAGGTTCATCGCGGCATCGTCGCCGAGTTGCTGCGTAAGCATCGTGGAGTCGACGAGATCGGTAAACATGATCGTTCGGATACCCGAATCGCGTTCGCGGCCGGCGCTTGTCGAGCTCAACACGGCACCGTTTGCGTCGACGACGCATCCGCCGAGAAAGCCTTCGGCGATTTCCGGAGCAACTTCGATGATCTTTTGCGCGGTCAGGCCGTGGGCTTTCTGGTGAACCAGCGCGGCCGCATCCGCATTCGGCGCCGTGCAGAGGCAAAAAATCTTGCCCTGTTCTTCGTTCAGCCAATACTTGTGGTACGTAACGTCGTATTGACCCTGCGTCTCGACGTCGGCGCGATGGGCTTCGGCAACGGCTTGCGCGGTCACGCCCGCAACTTCGTGGATGTCCATGTAGAGCGGCATGGTACGCCGGCGCTCGCCGCTAGCTCGCGACGCGCTTGGAGACGGACATTGCCGGCGGCTGTCGCAGCGTCTGATAGACGACGCAGTACCGCTCGGTCAACCTAATCAGCGTGTCGAGCTGTTCGTCCGATGCGTCGGCTTCAAGTTCGAAATGCAGACGGATCGCGGCAAAGCCGACCGGGGCGTCTTTCGCGACCCCGAGCGTACCGCGAAAATCGAGGTCTCCCTCCGCGCGAACCGTCCCGCCGCGAAGCGGGATTTCCAACGCCGTGGCCACGGCGCTTAAGGTTACGCCGGCGCAGGCTACGAGGGCGTCGAGCAGCATATCCCCGGAACACACGCTCAAGCCGTCGCCGCCGGTCGCGGGGTGAAGTCCGGCCGCAACCAGCGCTCGTCCTGTTTGAACGCTGCAGGTAATGCCCTCACCCAAGCGCCCCTCGGCGCGAAGCGTGACCAGGGCCGCACCCGGGTCTTCCTTATAGCGGTCTTTTATCGGCGCCTGAATGGCGCGCAGCTCGCCGGCCTTCATGCAGTCGTCGTCAAGATGGAAAGCGCGTTCGGCGAAGCGCGAAAGGCTTCCCCTGAACCAGAAGTCCCTTCGCCCGGGACTCAAACCACGCGGATGACGCCCATCATGCCGCGGTCTTCGTGGAACAGCATATGGCAGTGAAAGACGAACGTTCCGTGCGGCACGTTCCGAAAGTCGAGCAGTAGCTTCGTGACGCTCGGCTTCACGAGGGGATAGTCCGGATCGGCCCGATCCGGAAGAAGCTTCCCGACCGGTACGAACGTCGTATCCACCGTTGCCGGCGCGCCGCCGGGGCCGCGCTCCGCGACGAAGGTCATCTGATGCACGTGAAACGTATGCGACTCCATCGTCGTGTTGAAAAGATACCATTCCTCGACGGTCCCCCGTTTTACGACGATGTCCGCTGCGGACGGAACCGAACCGCCCTTCGCGTACGCCGGGTAATACGCGTGTTCGTGAAAGTTCGGGTGGGTGGTATCGGTGATGAAGTACGACGAATGTTCGGGGATCTTACCTTTCGGCGCAAATAAGTACTCGGTAAAGGTAATAGCACGACGGCGAACCGACGCTCGGTGAGTGCGCGCGTATTCCACGAGCTTGGTCGCCGGCGTATTGGCTTCGTCGATCGGAACGGACGCAACGTTCGCCGGCGCGCTTCCGCTCGGATCGATCGTTCCGACGACGTTCAGCAGTTCGTGACGCATTTGGAAGAACGCATACGAACCTTCGCAGTAGTGGGTGCTCGTGAGGGTTAAGCCCTGACCGGCTGCCGCGGTTACCAAAATGGCCGCCCGCGAAGCCGGGGTGAGCATGAGCCGGTCGACCGCAACGAACTGGCTGAGCGGACGCGCCGTATCGCCGCCGACCGGTATGCCGTCGAGTTCGACGACGTGCATCGGTACCGTTTTGCCGCCGGAGTCGCGCAGTTTCAGCATTTTCGGTGAATCGGAAGTCGCATTGACGATCCGGAGCAACTGTGTGGCGCCGGCTGGGACGTTTAACGAAGCCGGGCCCACCGAGCCATTCACACCCACGATCGCCTCGGGGAGTATCCCGTCGCAGCCGTGGGTATCGAGAGAAAAGCCGTTAGCGCGCATCGGCAGCGATAAGGGCCACGCGGGCGGATCGAACGGATCGTAGGCGACCGGCGCGGCCGATTTCTTGGCCGATGCATGCCCGGCGCCCGCGCCATACAGCGCGGAGTCGTCCGGCACGAACGCGTTGTCGACGCCATTGGGAGAAACGTACCGCAGAACGAGGACGTGTTCGTCGGCGCGCGCAATCTGCGGCGCGTCCGGCTCCACGATCCAGACGCCCGACAGACCGCCCGCGACTTGTGCGAACGAGCCGCCGTGTACGTGCGGATGATAGAAGTACGTCCCGGGCGGCTGCGTTTTCGGCACCACGATCGAATATTCGCAAGCGTGCATCGGCGTGCTCAAAGTCGAGAGAAAGACGTTCTCCTCGTCCGCCGGTCCTTCGAATCCGTGCAGGTGGAGATTCGTGTCGGTCGACAGTTTGGGCATCCATCGGTCGTCGATTTCGCGATTGAGGTAGCCTACGTAGTGCACGGCCGGTACGAGCGGCATCGACATCGGCATGCACCGCGGAAGGACGTTCGAGGCGACGGTTTCACCTTTGCTCGGTGCGGAAATGTCGTTAACGATGCGGATTGCGAAGCGTTCGCCAGGACGCACGCGGATGGTCGGGGCGAGCGTCTGGATCGTTCCGTTCCAACGATAGCGATAGCAGAAACGGGCCCCATCGCGATGGACCGCCAAAATCAGTTCGCGCTGACCGTTCGCGTCGATCGGCAGCGTCGACGCGTCGATGTCCGGCGGCTCGGCAAACTGCTGGGATGCCGGCGAGCCGCACGGTGAAACGCGCGGCGATTGGGGGGACGCCGGTTCGACCGGCGCTGGTGCGCAAAGAACCCACCCGCACACCAAAGCTAACCCCAGAAAAGGTACTAAGCGGTTCTTCA
>DASXDV010000173.1:0-3792 GCA_036490465.1 Candidatus Tumulicola sp.
GCCAGTATTCGTATCCGGAGCCGCTGACAGTCCTGCTTCCAGCCCGATACTGGACTTGCTTCATGATTGCGAAGACATGGCTTTTGTCCACCACCGTATCGCCGAGCGAGCCCGTAAACTTTGAACAGTCGAGAACCGGGCAACTGGGTGAGTAGGCGCGCACAAAGCGCCCGTCCTCGTACTCCTGGATGACGCCGGCCTTGCCCCCACTGACGTCGGTCACAAATAGGTCTTTCCCATCGGCTTTGAGCGTCAGGGGTTTACCGCCCTTAACAGGCTGACTTTCCGTGGAAATAACTTTGAGGACGAGCTTTGCGTCCAACGATAGACCGAACAGCTTGCTGCTCTGCTCCGCCGCTGCCCAGATCCTAATACCGCCCGGGTTGGCATTCCGCATCGCCACGTGAGACGATCCCGCCGGCATCGCGGGCGACGAAGTATCGCCGTTGCACCCGGCGAGAAGCGACGCGAGCGACCCAAGACCGACCGCGAGGGACGCACGATACGCGATAGCGTTCATGGTAGCGCCTCCTTGAGACACAAGGGATTTCCAGGCTGCGGCCTCGCCCTCATGCCCGCGCTTACCGTGCTCGTCGCGGAGGCGCCTTACGTCATCGAAACGATCTCGATGATGGTTCCCCCACCATGCGGCTCGACGTCGACGAACCCGTTCGGGCAAACGTATTTTATCAAACCCTTCGAGAAAGTTCCCCGCTGGCACGCCCGAAGATGCCCGCGATACCACGCATCCACAACGCTCGGAGCATCGTGAGAATCGTACAAAACTGCTACGAATCCCGACGCCCCCCGTTCGGACTTCGTCTGGACCGAATGCGGATACACCGGCAACCCGCTTTGTTGGTTTGCATACGCCGGCGCAACTAACACGTACGCCATCAGAGCGGCCACGCCCAGCATCCGTCGGACGTACTGCTTACGAAGGTATTGCCTCATGATGCGGATCGTACGCCGGCGGCATGCGGCCAGCGTGCGCCAACCCAGTTGACGGCACTTCGGATAGTGCGAAGGTCCCGGATCGGCGTCAAAGGAGCCCAAATTTCCAGGACCATGGTAGGGCAGGGCGGGGCCGACGACCCAACCTGCTCGGCGCCAAGGTTGATATAATGATGGCGCATTCACTCCGAAAGAAGAGGCGTTCGTTGAAGTACCTGGTTGTTTTATCACTAGCGATCAGCGTTGCCGCATGCAGCGGCAGCCCGTCGGCATCGGTAGTGCCGGGACATACCGATGCGCAGCAAACGGCCGTTCGGGCAGCATCTACGCCGTCGGGCTTCCTCGGATGCCCGTATCCTTCCGGAGACGTTTGGCAGACCAACGTCACGTCGAAGGCGATGGTGAATACCAGCTCCGCTAATATCAAAGCCACCGTCGACGGCGGCGGGGACGGCGGCTTTACCGCCGGCGTGATCGTCGCGAGTCCCAACAACGTCACCAACGAATACATCAATATGGCCAGCGGCTCGACGCCGATGGTCGTCGTTCATCCGAAAGTCGCCTACCACACGCCGAAGAGTCCCGAACCGTGGGTTTTCAATCCGGCCTTTTACATCGAGCCGATCGCCAACGCGCACGCCATGGTGCTGCAGAGCGACGCGTGTCAATACTACGAGACGTACAAGACGACCGCGAAAAAGAACCTTCACCGGTTGTCCGCCTACAGCGGCACCTACGTCGATCTGACCCAAGCCTTCGTGCGTCCAGACCGCGGAGCGTGCTCCACGTCGTCCTGCATCCCGATCGGCCTCCTCGCGGTTCGTCCCGAGGAACTTGCAGCCGGAGCGATCGCCCACGCGCTCGGATGGAACGCCGTGACCCGGTCCGTATCGAAGACCGCCTGCGTCAGCCCCGCCGCGGTCGCGAACTGCACCGACGGCCGCGGCTATAAGGGACCCAAGGGCGAGCGCGCAAAGGCCATGCCCGCCGGCGCCCACATTCGCCTCAAAGCATCGTTCGATATTTCGGGATTCCATCCCGAAGCCAAAATCGTGGCGGCAGCTTTGCAGCAGTACGGCGCCTACCTTTACGACACGGGATCGCAGAACCTCATCCCGTTCGTGAACGACGTGCATGGAGCGCCGATGTGGACGTCCGACGACGAGCGGGATCTCGAAACGATCAACATCGGCAACTTCGACGTCGTCGACGCGCCGTAAGAATCCCTAGGCCCGGAAGGAGCGACCCCCACAGGCGTAATATATTGGGGTCTCGCTCACCGGGCCATTAGCTCAGCTGGTTAGAGCGCATGCTTGATAAGCATGAGGTCCCTGGTTCGAACCCAGGATGGCCCACCAACGCAAAAGCTCTGCAATCGCAGGGCTTTTTTTGTTTGTCGTTCGATTCCGGCGGAGCGCCATGCAAAATGACCTCGAACTGCCCACTGCGTGAGGAGCAGGCCTATCGCATCCGCGGCGGGGATTGCGTGCTGAACCATTCTGAACTCGCGGGCAAATCAAAAAGCGGGCGAGAATCCTCATTGCGATGCTGCGCAGCGAGGTCGCGAATCGCCGCTTAGAGCTTTATGCTTTCTTGAGTTCCTTCCACTCTTCTGCCTCGCTTAGCCCGTCTTCCATGCTGTCGACTAAGCGGAAAACCTTGTTGAGTTGCAGGAGTTCGAAGAGCTTTTGAACGCCACCGAGTACGATGGTTTCACGGTCGAGCGATCGCTCAGCGCGAATTTTGTGGAGGCGGAGTAGCTCGGTAACGGCAGTGGAATCCATATACGTTACCCGAGAAAAATCCAGCAAGGCCCTAGGAACGGACGCCAGTGCCTCCAATTTGGCGCGCATCTCCTCCTTGCGTGCGATATCGTACTCACCGTCGAAAGTCACAATCACGGTTTCAAGCATGTCTCTGCCTCGCGTCTTTTAGGTGACCCGCCCAACGTTATAGCCTAACGGCGAGGGGTTAAAGCCATCTGTACGCTGCCGGGCATAGGCCGCTCCCCGAACGTTGTATACTGAGAACCTCTTCCGGCAGGCCGCTGCAGCGCAATACTTGCTTGAAAGTTCTGCTCAAGGGTGCCAAATCCTAAACCTACCGCCGGGGGTGAACCTCCTTTTCCACTTGCTGCCTCCAAAGGAGGCGGCGATTATCAAGCCCCGCCTTACGAGCGGCCTCCCTCGGGCGAGGAGCGGCAGTTTACCGATCCGGTGAGCGCCTAAAGGACGTCCATTTCCTAAGGAGCTGCGCCTTATCGGCGTTAAACATCACGCAGGATGGGACCGCCGTCGAGATAGGCACCGTCGGACGGGAAGGCCTGGGTGGCGCGCAGGCTGCCCTTACCGTTGCACGGGTGCCCAGCGAAATGGTCTGCCAGGTTGAAGGCGACGCTTACGCGATGTCCGTCAAATCGTTCGCCGCTTCGATTGATATGCTTCCTGTCTTTCGCAAGGTCGTATTCCGGTACGTCCAGTCGCTGATGAACCTGATGGGGCAATCCATCGCTTTGCACCCGATTGCACGGCCTGACCGAGCGATGCGCGCGATGGCTTCTCATGACGCGCGACCGCGTTGGCAACAACGAGTTCTATCTCACTCAGGAGTTCCTCGCCTATATGCTCGGCGTAAGGCGCTTCGGGGTGACGGTAGCCGCCGGGGCCTTGCGAAAAGCCGACATCATTGAATTCAATCATCGTTGTGAATGCCTTACGCAGCATTGTGCTGCGTAACCGGCTCTTCACCGGCATCCGGCAATCTTAAGAGCGCCAACTGCGCTCGCCGGCGGATCTCCAGCGCCGCATTGACGTCCGCATGGGCCTCAAGCCCACAGCG
>DASXDV010000015.1:0-1753 GCA_036490465.1 Candidatus Tumulicola sp.
CATCGGCGATCGATTCGATCAGCACGGCAAAGGCCAGGTACGGATTGCAGGATGGATCCGGACTGCGCATCTCGATTTTCGTGTCCATCCCGGGAGCGGTGGGAACGCGAACGAGCGCATTTGCGCTCGCTTCGGACCAAACCGTGTAAATCGGAGCGTCCCACGCAGCGACCAAGCGTTTGTACGAGTTCACCGTGGGATTGCAAATCGCGGTAGCGGCCGGTGCATGCGCGAGCAGGCCGCCGATCGCGTGTAGGCGCTGATCTTCATCTAAGCCGTCGAGGCTGAAATAGACGTGCAGACCGTTCCCGGCGACGTCTTCGGCCGGCTTGGGCATGAAGGTAGCTTCCAGTCCGAGTCCGCTCGCGACGTGCTTGACTGCTCCCCGCAAGGTGACGAAGTTGTCGGCGCTGCGCAAGATGGAGGCTTCGGCTAAGTCGATCTCATGTTGGTCTTGTCCGTGCTCGTGATGCGAGCTCGAGATCGTCATCCCCATTTCTTGCAGTGCCGCGACCACCGCGCCGCGCGCGTAGTCGCCGCGATCGTTCGGCGACCAGTCGAAATACGATCCGACGTCGCTCTGTTGAATGACCGGCGCGCCGTGATCGTCGCGCGGAAACATGTAAAACTCGACTTCGAGTGCGGTGTCGACGTGCTTGAGCACGTCCCGCGCATCATCGAGCACGCGGCGCAGCGTCGTTCGCGGGCAGCCTTCGAAATCGGATCCGTCGGCGTTGGCAATGGCACAGATGAGCCGCGCTTCGGTCGACGCGCCTTTGGTCCACGGCAGAATCGAAAAGCTCGACAGATCGGGAAGCAAGACCATGTCGACTTCCGCGTCGCGCACGAACCCGTCGATCGAGCCTCCATCGAAGCTGACCTTACCGTCGATCGCCCGTTCGAGCTCGGCAACCGGGACGCTGACTGATTTCTCGATCCCGAGAATGTCGACGAACGATAGGCGCACGTAGCGGACGTCCGCGTCCTTGGCAGCCTTGAGGACGTCGCGCTTTCCGACGCCCTTTCCGTTAACTGCCGAGAGCATCGAGTGCGATGGCCATGCGAAGCGTGAGTTGATCGTGCGGCGAGTCCAAGTCGAAACCCCCGATGTCGCCGATCTGGCGGAGACGATAGAAGATCGTGTGACGGTGCACGTTGAGCTCGGCGGCCGCGACCTTGATGTTTTGCCCGACGTCGAAGAAGAGGCGCAACGTACGGACGAGCTCGGTCTGGTGCTTTTCGTCATACGCGCGCAACGGTTCGAGAATTCCTTGCGAAAAGCGGTGCATTTCATCGCGCGAAACGCCGCCGCGTAGCAGCAGCGGATAGGCGCCCAGCTCCTCGTGCGTGAGGATACGGCCTCCGCCGAAGATGCGGCGTGCGATCAAGAGCGCTTCGCGCGCTTCGTCGACCGATGCGGCCGCGCTGGCGACATCTGCGCGGCGTCCGACGCCCCCGACGACCTTGACGTCGACCTTGGCTTTTGCAAGCGAACGCTGCAAGCTTGCCGCTGCCGTGCGCGCATTGGCTGCATCGACTTCAAGCGGACTCGGCACCAAGAAGATAAAGCCGCCGCCGCGTTCGATGACGACCAGTTCGCTGCCGCCGCGTCCACCGAGTACGTCGCCGGCGATTTTGCGGATTTCGGTATTGCGTTGGGCCGCAACGCTTTCGTCGAGCCCTTCGGGTTCGATGACGACGCCGACGTAATGGGTCGCGAGGTTGATTCCACGCGAGGCAGCGTCGTCGCGCG
>DASXDV010000028.1:0-3714 GCA_036490465.1 Candidatus Tumulicola sp.
GGTTTGATCAGCGACCGTTTAACGTACGAGTACGGTATGTGGTTGGAAAACGGCGGGTTGGGTTTAACTAGGTCGAACCCATTCATCTGTCCGCCGTTGATATCCGTGCGTGCATCTCGATAGAAATGATTCAGCGGAACCTTGGAAAACGTGATGGCCTTGAGCGGAACGGATTTCCCGTCGTGCGTCTTTCCGACCATCGTCGAATCGGCGCCCGGATAACCCGCGAAGAAGTTGTCGAAACTTCGATTTTCTTGAATGATGAGTATGACGTGTTTTATCGGCGTTTGCCGAGAGGCGGCAGCATTATTCGCAGCAGCGTTCGTAGACGGGGACACGGGTGCCGTCGAAAAGCTGCCCTTGCAGCCCGCAAAACTGAGAACGCCCAGCGCTGCGGTCGCGCCGAAAATATGAGAATATCGTGAAGCCACGTCCGACGTACCTCCGCCTTCAGCGTTCGCAGCACGTCGTCGAGTCTCCTAGCAGCGCAAACGGGCGACGGTTTTCGTTATAAAACAATCTGCGCGAGCCATTCATTTCTAATGTATCGCGTGAGTGTACTCGAGCACGAACCTGTTAGCCGCGGTTCCGTTGCGACAGTGCAGCTTCTTCGCGAGCTTGCCGCGCCTAGCGAACGGAGACGGCTCGGATTAGGGCGCTTTTAGGGCGTGAAGCGGAAGACCGTGCCGTCGAACTGAGAGGAGCCGCCGACATAGGTGGTGCCGAAAATTCGACCCTTTACGTCCGCGATGAGGTTACCTCGCGGATCTCCTCCGTCAACGCCGCCATCGTAGTTGATTAGGACCTTCTCGGTGTAGCCGGAACCGGCTGGGACGAGTTCGTAGAGAGTGCCGGCGTAGTGCGTTCCGCCCTGCCATGCCGTTCCGTACAGTTTTCCGCGTGGTCCGAGGAAGACGTTACTCTGCGGATAGTAGCCGTCGGTGCCTTTACCGAAACTCCACAGCACGCGTTCGCTGAAGCCCGAAGCGGACGGCGTCAGCTTGAACAGGATTCCGCAGCCATACCCAGCGGCGCACGTCGTGCCGCCGCCAAAGTCGGTAACGCCGTACAATGCACCTGCCGCGTCGATCGTCAAGCTGTCGGGAACTGAGCCGTCGTCGCCGCCGCGAAACTTGTACAGCACGCTCTTGGAATACCCCGAAGCGGACGGCACGAGCTTGAACACCAGGCCGCAACCAGAACTGCAGCCGCTTCCGCCGCCGCTCGTAGTGCCATAGAGCGCGCCGTCGGCGCCAATCGTTACGGTGGCAGACGGATACCTTCCGTCGCCGGTGCGTCCAAAATTCCAAAGGATTCACTCCGTGTAACGGCCGTGGTCGGGCGTGAGTTTAAAGACGGTACCGCCGCCGAAGGAACCCCTACGACCGTGGTGCCGAACAACTCGCCTTTGGCGTCAATCGTCATCCCCGTGGGATTAACGCCATCGTTACCGCTGCCGAAGCTCCAGATAACGCTCTCGCGCGTTCCATCCTTAGAAACGCCGAACGCGGCTCCCAGGCCGTAGGCGCCTCCCCACGTCGTGGTTCCAAAAAGCGTCCCGTCGAAGAGCGCACCCTTCGGATCCATCGCCAAAATACCGGACGAACTGCTTCCATTTGACCCATTGAAGGCAAGGAGCGTCGTCTCTCGATATGTGTTTCCAGACGGGACGAGTTTAAATATCGTTCCTTGGTCATGCGCTCCGGACGAGATCGTACCGCCGTAAAGGTTACCGGCAGCATCTGCAACGATGCCACCGATTGGGTTGGCGCCATCGGCACCCCCAGTAAAATTCCACAAGATGCTGTCTTTTTGAGTGCGCTCGGGTCGGGCACTCGCCACAAACAGAGCATTTGCAGGCGGTTGTGGAATAGGCGGTGTGCTTTGGGCGCACGACGCCAGTGCCAGGGCGCCCCCGCACATGGCGACAGTTAACCGACCGTATTCCGCCACCCGGACGAGGTCCGACGCCGTCGCCGAAATCTCCTAGATGCGCAGCGGCCCTGGCGGGAGGCCGCCTTCGCGGCGGGGTGCGTGGCCGTGGCAGGCGAAGCACCGGGAAATGTCTTGGAGGGCGGTTCCGGCCCTGACCCTCGCGCTGACAGGCTGTGGCGCTCCAATGCGCCCGGTGTCGGTAGATTCGGCGATGCCTCATTACCGGTGGACCGCGGCGCAGCCGGCGAAGCCTTTTCAGCGGCTTGCCATCACGGACTATGCAGGCGGCGCAGTTAAAATATTTGACAGTACCTATCATCTGACCTCAACGATCACTGACGGGATCGTACATCCTTTGGGCGACGCGTACGACGCGAGCGGTAAGCTGTACGTCAGTAACTGCGTTTCCGGTACGTGCGCTCAAGCACAGGGTCCTAACGTCGTCGATGTAAACGAGTACGACCGTAGCGGAAATCTTATTTTTTCATACTCACATGGCCTAGTACTCCCATTTGGCGTCGCAGTCGACGCAGCGGGTAACGTCTACGTCGCCGACGGCGGCCTGGGCCGGCCCAGCCGCGTTCTGGAGTATCGTCAGCAGCAAAAGCGCCCAATCGCAACGTGTTTCACCGGCCTGTCGAACACGGGCGTGGCCGTCGACGCGGGCGGCGACGTGTTCGTATCGGGCGACAGCAGCGAAAGAGGCGGTGGCTACTTGCGAGAGCACAAGCGCGGCCTTGCGGGATGCAAGCCCTACGTTCCGCGGATCACGCTAGGTTTCGCCGGCGGCCTACGGGTAGATCGGCAAAACCGCCTCGTCGCCTGCGACCAGAACGTCGGCGTAGACGTTATTTCGCCGCCCTACAAAACCGTCGGATCGACGATCGCCTTGACGGCCAACTCGCGCGATGCGGCGATCAACAACGCAAACACGTTGGTCTTTATTGTCGATGCCATTAGCGCCGCCGTAGTCGTAGGCACGTACCCGGATGGTAAATACGTGACCACGCTAAACGGATCTGGGCTGTCGCAACCCCTTGGAGCGGCGACGTATCCGTAAGGTCACTTTGCGCGCAGCTTTTGCTGTTGCTGCCTTTGTCATGATTCTAGCCGGTTGCGCGAATAGCGGAATGCCGTCGTTCCCCAGCGCCGCTATGGAGACGCGCGGACAGGCGTCACTCCAACCCAAGGCGATCAAGTATCTCGCGGTGGCCGACTACGATAACCAGATCGTCGTGTTCGACGGTTCGTATCATGTCGCATTCACGATTGAGGAGGGTCTCAACGATCCCGTATGCGTAGCCTTCGACAATCGTGGCAACATATATGCGGCAAATACGCTAGGCGGCAACGTGACCGAGTACGACCGAGCCGGTAAGCTCACGTTTACGTACGCCAGTAGCCTCTCCGAGCCGGGGTGCGTGACATCAGATTCGAAACGCAATGTTTACGTTACCGACTTCAACCACAATCAACCGGGAGTGGTGCAGGAATACCCGCAGCACGTTAGTTCTCCGCTATATTCCTGCATGACGGGTCTCGCGAACGGCGGTGTTGCCGTAGATCCCAACGGTGACGTTTTTGTGACCGGAAACAATCCGAAGAGCGGCGCGGCTAATATCCTCGAGTACAAGGGCGGCCTTCATGGGTGCCGGTTCGAAAACGTTGTACGACACGCTCGATTTCGCAATGGGGATTCAAATCGACCAGAAGGGCGATCTGGTCGCCGCCGATCAACAGTGCTGTGTCGAGATCCTTCCGAAGCCGTACGACCGTATT
>DASXDV010000050.1:0-2852 GCA_036490465.1 Candidatus Tumulicola sp.
CAGACCTCATCGGTCCCGATGCCGCATCCGCAGACCAATCCAACGCCTGTCACCACGACTCGGCGGCTCAAAAGAAAATTCTCCTGTTCGGAATTGGACGACCGGCGAGACTACTTGCTTGCCTTGGCGTGCTTCTCAATGTACTCGATGGCGTCCTTCACCGTGGCAATCTTCTCGGCATCCTCATCCGGTATCTCGACGCCAAACGACTCCTCGAAGGCCATTACCAGCTCGACCGTATCGAGCGAATCGGCGCCAAGGTCGTCCACGAACGAAGCGCTGGGAGTCACTTCGCCTTCATCCACACCGAGTTGCTCGACAATAATCTGCTTTACGCGTTCTTCGACGCTGGCCATTCTGATTGTTCCTCCGATTTCGGCTGTCTACGCCCCGCGGGGCGGCACGCCGGGCAGGGATCACACCCCGCATTCGACTTGCCCATTCTATGCGCCGCGTATCGCGGGGTCAACCTTTGCGGCGCATCCACGCACTGCAAACGCTGCGTAATCGCAAACCCACGCGGCGACAACCCTCACCCATTTCTAGCCCATGTGCATGCCGCCGTTCACGTCGAGCACTTGCCCGGTGATGTAGGCGGCTTCGTCGCTCGCGAGAAAGACGATCGCGGCGGCGATCTCGCGGTCCTTGCCGAAGCGCGCGAGCGGGATCAGCGACTTCATCTTGTCTTTCAATTCCTGCGAAAGCGGATCGGTCATCGGCGTTTCGATGAAGCCGGGCGCGACGGCGTTGACCGTGATGCTTCGCGAAGCGACCTCGACGGCAATCGCGCGCGTCAGTCCGATGAGTCCCGCCTTGGAGGCGACGTAATTCGATTGCCCGGCGTTGCCCGTCTCGGCGACCACGGACGAGATATTGATGATGCGGCCCGAGCGCTGCTTGAGCATCGCGCCGAGCGCCTGCTGGATGCAGAGGTGCGCGCCGGTGAGGTTGGTTTGCAGCACCGCGTTCCAATCATCGAGCTTCATGCGCAGCGCGAGCGTGTCGCGCGTGATCGCGGCGTTGTTCACCAGGATGTCGAGCCGGCCCATTTTCTCGAGCGCGTGCTGGAAGCCGTTTTTCACCTGCGCGGCGTCAGCCACGTCCATCGGGACCGCGAGCGATTCTCCACCCGCAGCTCCGATTTCCTCCGCGAGCGCGGCCAGCTTATCCGTGCTGCGCGCGGCAACCACGACTTTGGCGCCCGCCTCGGCCAGCGCAAGCGACGTGGCACGTCCGATGCCTTGGGACGCGCCGGTAACCAGAGCAACTTTGTCCTTGAGTGAAAACATGTCGGTGGAAACCCTACCGTACCTCTAGCTCCCTGTGCAAGTTACGCATCGATTTGCTACTCGCGGAAGCGGCCGCACAGGAAGGTCACGCGAGCTGTCGTTCGATTCCGAGTTGGCGCTCAAGACTGTGCACTTTCGCAGGATCGAGGTTTGCCAGCAACTGGGTTACATCACCCGGCGAGCGCAGGTTCTGAAAACTCTTCTGGGGAGCAAAGTAAACCACAACCGTCTTGTTCTGATGGACCATATTGATGACGCTATTGAGCGTGCCTTTGCTCTCACCGTCCCACAACATGAAACCATATTCAGCATCGTTGGCCATTGCCAGGTCTTTGGTTGAGTAGTAGGCAAAACCTCTGGAACCCGGTGCCGCGAAGATTTCCCGAGTGGGCCAACCCGCGATGTTATTGCGACAGTTGCCTGCCATGCAATGAACCATAACGTTTCGAAAGTGCTTCTCTGCGAGGTAACGCTGGACAGCTTTGTCCGCCCCATTCGCGTCGCCGACCAGGATCGTAAAGCCTTTGTCGATCATCGTGTCGATTCGATGCTTTACGTCCGCGTTGAGCCGCGACAGCGACCGAGAGCCGGCAATGAACACTTTCGTCATCTTCGCGTCCGCGTCTTCGTCACAGCAAGCATGCAAACGTGGGTCGCTCCTCCCGCGAGGAGAGTTTGGGCTACAACGACCGCCGTCGCGCCGGAACGATACAGATCGTCAATCAACAGAATCGCCTTCCCGCGAACGGCGTCACCATTTGTCTTAAAAGCGTTTTGGAGCAATTTCTCCCGCTCAGCGAACTCGTAGACATCTTTGAGTTGCGGCGTGTCTTTGACCTTGCTTACCGCGTCAGGGTCCACTGGTTTTTCCAATCGAGCACCGATGGCCCTTGCGATCTCGATGACGGGTCGATACGCCTCGCGCCTTCGAGACGGTGGCACCGGAACGATCAAGCCGAACTCCGGCTTCCAACGCTCACTAATAAATTGTACCGCCGTATCCGCGATAGAATCGACAGCGTTCTTATCTCCCTTGTTCTTCAGCCGGTAAACGAGCTCGCCGAGGGCGGAATATTTCGAGTCGAACTGCGGGTGTCCAAAGGAGTCATGGCCCAAAAACTCGCTGCTGACGGTGTGTTGCTTTTCGAGAACGTAGCCCGCAGTCCAAGGCCCGTCCAGCTTCATCGGATTGATCGCAACAACCACCATCCAAGCAGACACGACACTGCGAAAAAACAGGCCTAGGTATCGGCGAATTCGGCGCGCGCCTGCGCGATTTTGTCGAGCGCCGCCTGGAGGCTTGCGCTGTCTTCCACGCTGAAGCAGCGCACCGAGCGGTCGATCTGGCGCAGCAGCCCCACAAGGACTTTGCCCGGGCCGACCTCGACGAAGACGTTCACGCCGTGATCGATCATCTCGCGGACGGATTCGAGCCAGCGCACCGGCGACGACACCTGCCGGATCAGCGCTTCCCGCGCCTCGTCGCCGGTCTCGACCCCCTCCGCATCGACATTCGTGATCACCGGAAAACGTGGCGCGTGAAATTTCGTCGCGCGAAGATCG
>DASXDV010000075.1:0-10329 GCA_036490465.1 Candidatus Tumulicola sp.
GGGGAAAGTACGCCTCGACGCGCGGATCGCCACATACGTTCCATCGGCTCCTCACGGAAATCGGATCACGGTACGGCAGTTGCTATCGCCTACGAGCGGGCTCCACGAATATCTCGATACGCCCAATAAGAAAGCGATGACGTCAAAGCCGGCGACTCCACGGCAGGTCGTGGCCATCGTCGCGAATCGTCCGCTCGATTTCACTCCGGGTACGAAGTTCGGCTATTCGAACGAGAACTATTTTCTGCTGGGCATGATCGTCGAAGCGGCGACGAACGAGGCGTACGCCGATTACGTTCGAGCGCACCTGCTTGCCCCGGCCGGCATCACCGGCGCGGCGACTACCAAGGACGTCGCGACCGTACCGAACATGGCGGTGGGCTACAGCTACGGTAACGGCAGGTCTGTTCCGGTGGCCGGAATCCCGGATGATTGGACGTGGGCGGCCGGCAACCTCATCATGACTGCGGCCGATTTGTTAAAATGGAACGGCGCGCTGGAGGCCGGACGCATCGTGTCCCCAGCGACGTGGGCGCAAATGATCGAGCCGGTGAAGCTGTCGGACGGACAGAGTTCCGGCTATGGCCTCGTTCGAAATCGGAACCTTTCAAGGACAGCTCAGTGTCGGGCACGACGGGGAAACCTACGGGTTTTCGTCGAGCGATCAGATGTTTAGACGGCAGCATACCGAGATCGTCGTGCTGACCAACGAGGATACCCTCGGCGCGGCATTTATTACGGCTGCGATCTTCAACGATCTCTTCCCCCGCCTCGCCGCGGCGGCGCGTGCGGCAATGCCGGGTGAAGATCCCGCGGTCCGCAGGCGAATCGTCGCATTTGCGTTGCCAATGCTGCACCACAAGCTCGACCGTTCGCTGCTGACGCCCCAGCTGAACCAGCTCTACTCGGACCGAATGGTCGCGGCGGTCGTTCGGCCGGCGGCCAATCCCATCGATCCGACGTTCGTTTATCGCGGTGTTACGCCGGCGCCGGGCGGACCGATCTATTCGTACCTGTTGAGGTACCCGGAACTGGATCTTAAGCTCACCGTGCAAGTCGATAAAGCCGCAAACAAGATTTCATTCTTCGAGATCGTTCCGCCGTAATCGCACAAGCACCGATTGCGCGACGGGACGGAGCCGGCGAGCGCGCGAATCCTCGCAGCGGATGCGGCGCGCCTGGGGGTTTTTGGTGCTGCCGGCGTTGCTCTTTGCAGCCGCGCCCGGAGTCGTGCACGCTTGGGAGCCGGTCGATCCCTGGCCGAATCCGTTTTGCTCGGCTAGCGTAGACGTGATTCCGTGGGACGACGCGGCGGGCGCACCCGCAAAGCCGTTTCGAGCGAGAACGGCGGTAACGGGGGGCGAGATTCCGGAGCGTCAGCCACGCTTGGCGCGCGCCTCAATCAGCATCTCGTTGGTTTCGCGATAGTCCGCCGGCGTTCCGGCGAAGAGCGGGCCGACGCCGCCGCCGTGCAGGAATGCGTCCGCGGCACTGCGCGCCTGACCGTACGCCAGTTCCGCGAGCGCCGATCCGGCACTGAGCCGGCGCACGCCGTACGCATATAGATCGGCCGCCGGGGGCAGTTCCGGAACGGCCATCAAACTCAGCGGTAACGCCACCGCGTTCGCGATCCGCGCGATCGCGTCCGGATCGGCCAACGCCGGCGCGAAGATTCCGTCCGCCCCGGCCGACGCATAGCGTTGCGCCCGCGCGATCGTTTCGCGCACCGCTTCGTCGCCGCCGGCGAACTCCCGCAAATAGACGTCGGTCCGCGCGTTTACGAAGATGTCGAACCCGCGCTCCGCGACGGCGCGTTTGATCGCCGCGATCTTGGCGGCCAGCAGCTCGGGCGATTGCGTACCGTCCTCGAGATTGATGCCGGCGATTCCGAGCGCGCAAAGCTCGAGAACGAGGTCTGCAACCGCGAGCGGATCGTCCGTAAAGCCGCTTTCGACGTCCGCGCTCACCGGCAGGCTCCCGCTCACGGCGACGATCGAACCGAGCGCGTGAAGCAGATCCGCGCGCGGCAACGCGTCGCCATCGGGAAAGCCGCAAGCCCAGGCCAGCCCGGCACTGGTCGTCGCAATCGCTTTCGCGCCGGCGGCGGCGAACGACGCGGTGGTCGCCGCATCCCACGCGTTGGGCAGAAGCAGAACGCTCGCGCCCCGGTGCAGCGCTCGGAACGTCGCTACGGTTTCAGATATCGGCATGGCGATGATGACTCCAGTCGTCTATAGAAAAATAGCGGGAACCAGCAAGTCGAAGCGGGTAGATTTGCTCGACCATGAAACGCCGCTTTCGCCTTGCCGCACTCTTCGCCGCCGCGGCCTTCAGCGGCTGTTCGGGCGGCGGTGGCCAGTCGAGCGGTTCGTTGCCGGTGGCGCACGCGACGCCCACGAACGCCCCGGCCCCAGGGCCGCGCTACATCAAGCACGTCGTGATCATGATTCAAGAGAATCGCAGCTTCGATAACTTTTTTGCGACCTATCCGGACGCCGACGGCACGACGACCGGATTGACGCACACGGGAAAGACGGTTCCGCTCGAACCCAAGCCGCTGGCCGCCCTCGATCTGGATCACACGTGGCAGGGCTATCAGTTGGAGTCCGATCACGGGAAGATGGACGGTTTCGACCTCGTGCACTTCGGGGCGTGGGGAGGCGGCGCGCCGGCAAAGCTCTACGCTTACCAATACGTCAAGCCGTCGGACATTCAACCGTATTGGGACATGGCGCATCAATACGTTCTCGGCGATCGCATGTTCGAAACCCAAAGCAGCGGCAGCTTCATCGGGCATCAGGATCTCATCGCCGGCAGCACGGCCATCAATCCGAAGGAGAGCCTCGTCAACTATCCCTCGAACGGAACGTGGGGGTGCGACGCACCGCCCAAGACGGTGACGTCGTTGATTACGATCGATCACCAATTTTTGCCGGGTCAGGGACCCTTTCCATGTTTGACCTATCCGACGCTGCGCGACTCGCTCGATGCCGGGCACGTCTCGTGGAAGTACTACGCGCCTCGGTTCGACTCGATCGGGCGTATTTGGACCGCTTTCGACGCGATTAAAGTCGTCCGGTACAGCGACGAATGGCAAAAAAACATCTCGGCTCCCGAAACGACCGTCTTCAAAGACATCGACAAGGGCACGCTTCCGAGCGTGTCGTGGCTCATTCCGGATTTCTACAACTCCGACCACCCCGGACATGACGCGGTCGGCGGGCCGTCCTGGGTAGCGCAAGTCGTCAACGCGATCGGACACAATCCGTCGTTATGGAAATCGACGGCGATCGTCGTCGTGTGGGACGATTGGGGCGGATTTTACGATCACGTCTCACCTCCCCAGCTCGACTATCAGGGTCTCGGGATTCGCGTTCCCATGCTCGTGATCTCGTCGTACGCCAAGAAAGGGTACGTTTCGCACACCCAATACGAGTTCGGCAGCATTTTAAAGTTCGTGGAAGAGAACTGGGGACTTGCGTCGATCGGGACGACCGACGTCCGTGCGACGAGCATCGGCGACGTTTTCGATTTCTCGAAGCCTCCCCGCAAGTTCAAGACCATCTCCGCACCGATGTCGCGCGCGTACCTCGAGCATCGCCGCCCTTCGAATCTGCCGCCCGATACGGAGTAGCCGCGACGCGGCGTTAGTGGGCCCCAGCGGGCGGTTGCGTCACGAGCTTGGCGGATAGGATTTTGTCGAGCTTCGGGAATTGCTTGTCGAGATACGCCTTGCCTTGCGCGGCGATCGCGCCTTGGTCGGGAGACTCCCCGTAGCCGGCGTATATTCGGCGCACGGTACTCATCCCCGAGACGACTTTCCCAAATGGCGCGAACCCCATGCCGTCGAGCCGCGGATTATCGCCGAGGTTGATGAAGATCTGGGTCGTGCGCGTATTCGGGCCGGCCGCGGCGAAGCTGAGATAGCCGGCGCGATTGCTTTGGACGACCGGGTCGTCCTTGACGTCCGCCCCGCTCCAGGCCGAGTCGACGGCCGGACTCGGATTGAGTCCGAACTGGACGACGAAGCCCGGCACGACGCGGAAAAATGCGCCCCCGTTAAAAAACCCGTGTTTGACGAGGTTATAGAATCGGTCGGCGCCGCGCGGCGACCACGCGCGCGTGACCGCGACGACGAACGTCCCGGCCGTCGTTTTGAACCCGACCGCATAGTGACTCGGGGCCTTGGCAGCGGCCAAGGCGGGATGCAGCAGCGCGGAATCGGTTGCCGGCGGGGCGGCGCCCAGCGCGAAGACGAATGCGAGCGAGGCAAAGGCGCGTTTCATGGTAGCGCTGATTCGCTGCAACCCGGCGTCACCTTTGCGGGTTGGAGCGGTGGCATGATTGTTTACGCCTCCACGCCGGCGCCCGTCGCGACCCTCGAAATCGTCAGCCGGAAGTCGAAGGACCGGCTCGTTAGCGAGCCTCCCGAGGCGATTTTCGGTGGTTACGCCAACGCCCGCAGCGAGATTTTTCTGTTCGGGCAAGACGTCGTCTACCGCGTCAACTTCAAAAATCGGACCGTACAGCAGCGCCCGAAACTCAATCCGGCCGCGCAGGCGCGCTACGACGCAACCGAAGCCGGCGACGCGTTCGAATACTGCAACGTGAGCTTCCGGCGCTTGAGCGAGGCCGAAATTACCGAAATCTGCGCGTCGGGCGCCTTTCGGGTGACGCCGAAGCTACTGGCTTGAGCGCGCCGTCCAGGCGTACAGCCCCACAACGCATCCGATAAAAGCCGCCGCTCCGAGCACGGTCGCAGCCGTTTGGAACGAATCGCCGACGAGCGCGAGCGGGTTAGCCGTATTCGCAACGACGATCAGTCCGGCCAGCAGCACGCCGAAGAGGCTCTCGCCGACGATGAATCCGGACGCGAGCAAAACGCCCAGCTGCTTGGCGGTATCCGGACGAGCCGTCCGGTTCGCCCAGCGGTTGTAAAACCAGCCGGCGATCGCTCCAGCCACCACCGGCGCCGTCGTCGACGCCGGCAGATAAATTCCCAATCCGACCGCCAACGGCGGAATCCGCATGCGCCCGCTGGCGCGCAGAACTTCGTCGACCGCGATCGCGACGATTCCCACCAACGCGCCCGCGCCGATGAGGCGCCAGTCGATTCTGCCTTCGATCACGCCCTTAGCCAGCGCCGAGATCAAGGTGGCCTGCGGCGCGGGAAGAGGCTGCGAGATGGTCGCGTGCACGGGTGCGCCCGCGAAGCCGTACGCGCGATTGAGCAAGCCCAGAATGGGCGGAATCACCAGCGAGCCCATCACGACGCCAAAAACCAACGCGGTCTGCTGCCGCCAGGGAGTCGCGTCCACTAGTTGGCCGGTTTTGAGGTCTTGCAGATTATCGTTGGCGATCGTCGCGACGCACAGCAGAATCGCCGTCACGAATAGCGCGTAGGCGACCAGCGCGTGCCCCGACGCCGGGTTGGAGCGGTCGGTGATTAACAGCAAGAGCAGCGATGCACCGATTACGGCCAAGATCGCCAGGCCGGAAACCGGGCTGTTCGAGGAACCGATCAGTCCCGCCATGTAGCCGCAGGCCGCCGCGACCAAAAACCCGGCCACGACGATGTAGGCTATCGCCCCGAGCACCAGCGGCACCGTTTGCGCCGAAAGGGCGCTCCCCGAAAGCAACGTCGTCAGCAGAACCGCCAGCGGGATCAGGCAGACGATGGCAATCAGTGCGACCAGTTTAATCGGGATGTCGCGTTCGCTGCGCGGCAAGCCGGTCTCGCCGGCGGCCAGCCGTCGCGAGGCCGCAATCGCCGAGGCTACGCCTCCCCACACGGGTTTCATCAGACGGCCGAGCGTCCAAAGCGCCGCGACTCCGATCGCACCCGCGCCGACGAATCGCACTTGATGGGACCACACCGCCAATGCGACGTCGGCCGGCGGTCCGGCGATGGGATGAAGTGCGGTCAGCAAGGGCGTCGCGATGCCCCAGGCAATGATCAGGCCCGCCGCGATCGCGATGCCGACCGATAAACCGATCAAATGACCGGCCCCCACCAGCGCGAGCGACAGTGAGAAACCGAATCCGGTCGCAGCCGGGCCCGCTCGAAAGAACGCGGCCACTTCGGCGGCAAAAAGGCGCGTCGCAACCACGGCCGCAAACCCGGCCGATGCGACCGTGCCGACGACGAGCGTCCACAGGCCGGCGCGATTTTGTTGCGCCTGCGACGAGCCGGCAGCGCCGACGCCGACTTTGAGCACCTCGGCCGCCGCCACGCCTTCGGGGTATGGCAAGTCCGACTGCGTTACCAGCGCGCGCCGCAGCGGAACGCTGTACATTACGCCGAGGATTCCGCCGATCGCGCAAATGCCGAACGACTCCCAGAACGGAAAGTTGGTCCACCAGCCGATCATGACCAAACCGGGGAGCACGAAAATCACCGCCGAGATCGTTCCGGCTGCCGACGCGACCGTCTGCACGATGTTGTTCTCGTAAATCGTGGCGTTTTTTACGGCCCGCAACACCGCCATCGAAATCACGGCGGCCGGAATCGTCGAAGCAAACGTCAGCCCGACTTTTAGCCCGAGGTAAACGTTGGCCGCAGTAAAGACCAGCGTGATCCCGGCGCCGAGAACGAGCCCCCTGATCGTCAGCTCGATCCGTCGGTCCATGAGCCTTCGCGTTCTTCGCGGCACGCAACAAAGCCCGCAACGCAAGGTCGCGGGCCCTATCGCGTCTCCGGCCGTTCGCCTGTTTGGGACCGTTACCAATCCCTCACCGACGTATTCGCCCGGTTCGTTCCAGACGCTCGGATCGCGCTCTCGCGCAATCGTCTACGCGTTCGGATCGCGGATTCTACATGCCGCCCTTCGCGAGTGCGAAGTGGCGTTATCGTATCAGACGAGCGCGCGTTCTCGCAAGCGATTTGTCGCGCGCTCCACAGGAACTCCACAAGAATTTCGATTTACTCACAGGCGACGCACCGCCGCGCGCCCGAAAACGATTTTATATTAGGCGCGTTCCCACGAACACGAGCGTCACGGCGACCGCCGGACGCAACCACATCTGATTCATTCGACCGCACAGCTTGCTTCCGATATAAACGCCGGGCAGCGATCCGATCAGCAACTTCAACACCAGCGGCAAGTTGACGTCGCCCATCGACCAGCGGCCGGCGGCCGCCGCGGGGATCAGAAACGCCGCAAAGGCGATGTCCGAACCGATGAGCTGCGAGAGGCCGACGAACGGCAACGCCAGCGTCAACAGGGGCAGCGTGACCGAGCCGCTGCCGATGGACGTCGCGGTCACGATCAGCCCGACCATCGCACCGATTGCCACGACGCGCGCGCGCTGACCCGGTCTCCACGCGAACGGCCCGCTCGCGGTTGGAACCAGCCGCCGCCGGATGAACGGCTGGACCACGATGACCGCGGCGGCAATGAAGAGCGCCACCCCGATGGCGTGGCGGGTCCACGCCTCCACGGCCTTGACGTCGGCGTGATGGCGCAGCCATAGGAGCATCGCCAAGCCGGCCAGCGACGCCGGCAGGCCCCCCCACAGCAGGGCCTTGACGATCTCCGGATTGACCGTTTGCTGCTTATTATGGAGATACGCACCGTAGAGCTTGGTCGGGACGCTGTACAGCAGATCGGTTCCGACGGCGATCAGCGGATTAACCTTGAGAATCAGGATCAGCAGCGGCGTCATAATCGCGGCTCCGCCCACGCCGGTCAGGCCGACGATGGTTCCGACCACCAGCCCGATTAGGACGATCTCGAGGTTGGCCCACATGCGACTAGCAAAATCCTCCGCCCGAGCCGTTCGATGACCCTGGCTATCTTTTTAAGGCTACCGGGGTTCGCTTTCGGCTCCCGCTCTTCCGGCCGCGACCGGGCCGCTCGCGCGGGGCCCCGAGGCTAGGCTAGGGGATTCGCGGCGGGGGAGCGCTCTCCGCTCCGAAAGACCGTCAACTGGGTGGGCATGACGAAGACCTCCTCACCCTTGGTCAGGCAGAGCGAGCGAAAGCGTTCCTGGGACATCTCGACTTGAACCGTCGCTCCCCACTCCGTGACCGCTTCGACCTTGACGATCGGTCCGGCCGCATTGATGTGCTTGGTCACGGCACGAAAGTGATTCACACCATCGGGCGATCGGCGCGTAATCTCCAACGAGTGCGGGCGCACGAAGACGAGATGGTCGGTCTTCGTTTGATGGATGTACGTCGTGCCGTTGTCGATGCGCCCGTGAAATAAATTTACGTTGCCGAGAAAGTTGAAGACGAACGAGGTCGCCGGCCGGTCGTACACTTCGCCGGGCGCTCCAATTTGTTCGATCCGTCCCTCGTTCATGACGGCGACCCGATCGGCAACCTCGAGCGCTTCTTCCTGGTCGTGCGTGACGAAGACGCTCGTAACGTGCACCTCGTCGTGCAACTGCCGCAGCCAACGGCGCAGCTCCAGCCGCACCTTCGCGTCGAGCGCGCCAAAAGGCTCGTCCAACAGCAGCACGCTGGGTTCGACCGCCAAGGCACGCGCGAGCGCGACGCGTTGGCGCTGGCCGCCCGAAAGCTGCGACGGGTAGCGTGCCGCTTGATTCTGCAGTTGGATGAGCTGCAGCAAGTCGCCGACTTTCGAACGAATTTGCGCCTCGCGGGGGCGGCTCGAACGAGGGCGCACGCGCAAGCCGAACGCGATGTTCTCGAATACCGTCATGTGCCGGAACAAGGCGTAGTGCTGGAAGACGAAACCGACGCGCCGCTCGCCGGCGCTTCGCCGCGTGATATCGGCCCCGTCGAACGTAATCGTCCCCGAGTCGGCGAACTCCAGGCCGGCGACGATCCGAAGGAGCGTCGTTTTGCCCGAGCCCGAGGGACCCAGCAGGGCGACCAATTGGCCGTCGGGAATTTCCAAATCGACGTCGTCGAGCGCGACGAACGAACCGAACCGTTTGGTAATGCCGCGCACTCCGATGCTCACCGGTTAGTCCTCCATTCCACGATGGTTTTGGCGGCCAGCGTCAGCAACGCCAGCAGCGCCAGCAGCGTGGCCAGCGCAAACGCCGGAACGAACTGATAGTCGTTGTAGAGAATTTCGATCTGCAGCGGCATCGTATCGGTGAGACCGCGGATGTGCCCCGAAACGACCGACACGGCTCCGAACTCGCCCATCGCGCGGGCATTGCAGAGGATGACGCCGTACAACAGCGCCCACTTGAGATTCGGGAGCGTCACCCGCCAAAACGTCTTCCAGCCGCTCGCTCCGAGCGTTAGCGCGGCCTCCTCTTCCTCGTTGCCCTGCGCTTCCATCGTCGGCAGCAGCTCCCGAGCGACGAACGGAAACGTCACGAAAATCGTCACGAGGACGATCCCGGGCACTGCGAAGATGATCCGGATCCCGTGAGCGATCGCCCAGGGGCCGAGCGCACCTTGCAGTCCAAACAGCAGGACGAACACCAAGCCCGCCACCACCGGCGACACCGAAAACGGCAGATCGATCAGCGTAATCAAAACGCTCTTGCCGAAAAACTCGAACTTCCCGATCACCCAGGCGGCGGCTATCCCGAAGACCACGTTGAGCGGAACGGCAATCGCCGCCGCGATGACGGTCAGCCGGATCGCGGAAAGGGTGTCGGGATCCGAAAACGAGTGTAGGTAGGCGAGCGCGCCATTGCCGAACGCGGTCGCGAAAACGGCGGCCAGCGGCAGAAAAAGAAACACGCCCAGAAAGGCGGCCGCCAGTGCAATCAACAGCCATCGGATTGCCGCCGGTTCCGACGTGCTGCGGCTGCGCTCCGCCGGCGCCGTCGCGCGACGACCCGCAAAGTCGACCGCGTCAAGCACGGGCCGGCGCCTTCGCGGCGGCGCCGCTGCGAATGCCGCTCCACTTTTGCAGGGCGTTGATCGCCAGCAGCATGCTAAAGGATACGACCAGCATCGCGACGGCGATCGCGGTCGCCCCGGCGTAGTCGTATTGTTCGAGCTCCGTGACGATCAGCAGCGGGGTGATCTCCGTACGCATCGGCATATTGCCCGCAATGAAAATAACCGACCCGTATTCGCCGACCGCTCGTGCGAAGGCCAGCGCGAAGCCCGTCAGCGCGGCCGGCAAGATCGTCGGCAGTAAAACGCGGACGAAGGTTTGCAGCCGCCCCGCCCCCAGGCTCGCGGCTGCCTCTTCGAGCTCCGCATCGAGATCTTCCAGGACCGGTTGAACGGTTCGCACGACGAACGGTAAGCCGATGAACGTCAGCGCGATAACGATTCCGAGGCGCGCGTACGCCACGTGGACGCCCAGCGCCAGGAGCGGTCGCCCGAGCCAGCCGTTGGGAGCGTAAATGGAGGTGAGCGCGATTCCAGCTACCGCAGTCGGCAAC
>DASXDV010000030.1:0-46101 GCA_036490465.1 Candidatus Tumulicola sp.
CTCGGTGAAACAGTCCTAGCCTGGGCCCCATAGCGTTCGAGCATCGTGGAGAAGCGGGCGTACGAGTGGTCGTCGATTTCGGCCCAGGGAAGCGCCTCGAGCATCGGCGCCAGCTCCGAGCGCAGTGCCGGCCCCCGGATCATCAGCTGCAGGTAGTGCCGCCCGTCGTGATGGTAGGGGCCGTACAGGCGCGACCAACGGATCCGGTCGTTCAGCCAGCGCAATAGCCGCTCGTGGCGTACGTGCATCTTCAAGGTCACCTGCGGCTGCTTGCCGTCGCCGCCGAAGTGCCCTTCCCCGATCAGCAGACCGAGGACGACGCCTTTTTCGAAATCCGAGAGATTCTCTTCCAACAGCGCTCCCCATAGGTTGTTTCCCCCTGAGATTCACGTTCGAGGGGCGGAGGCCTGTCGCCGGTCAATCCGTGCTTGCCGACGGACCCTACATGCAGAGCGGGCGTTTTTCGGGGATGCCGGTGCGCCGTGGGAACCGCAGCGGCGTCGGCGCGATCTTGCGGAGCACCACGATCGAGCGGCCCCCATGGAGCGCATGCTCGCGCTCGACTTCGGCGCCCAGCATCAACCCGGCGTCGGCCAGCGCGGCGCGTTCGCGCTCGTCCATCGAGCCACGCTGCAAAACCGCGGCGCCCCCGATGCGGACAAACGGCAAAACGAGTTCCGCCACGGTTGGCGCCGACGAAACGGCCCGCGCGGTCGCGCTCGAAAATCGTTCGCGTAAGTCTGCGCGATGGGCAGCAGTCTCGGCCCGCTGCGAAACGACCTCTCCTTTCAAATCGAAGCGCGCCAGCACGCGCTCCAAAAACGTTGCCTTTTTTCGGGTGGACTCGATCGCAACGATCGGAATTCCGCTCGCGATCGCGATTGGAATCGCTGGAAATCCCGCCCCCGAGCCGACGTCGACGAGATCGTTTTCGATCCACGGCAGCACGCTCAAGCTGTCGATCAAATGCGCCGCGATTTCGTCGACGGTTTTTGCGCCGGTAAGGTTGAACGAGCGGTTGGTTTCGAGGACGAGCGCGCCGTAGCACGCGAGCGCATCGCCCAGGCGCGCCTCGATTCCGGCTGCCGCGAGCAATTCGCGCAGCGCGTCGCTCATCGCCGGCTTACGCCGGCGCGGTTTCGCGGGCGCGATGCACGAACAAACCGACGATCGCGAGATCGGCCGGCGTCACGCCGGGAATGCGACCCGCCGAGCCGAGCGTCGCGGGCCGCTGATGCGAAAGCTTTTCGCGCGCTTCGCGCGACAGCGCCGCGATGCCGGCGTAATCGAAATCGTCGGGAATCGCAATTCCTTCGGTTTTTTCGGCCTTTTCGATGGCTTGTTCTTGACGGCGCACGTATCCGGCAACCTTGATTTCGATCGCGATCCGTTCGCCGATTGCGGGGTCGAGCGACGGGCCGAATCTTTGCGCGACGTGCGCGAACGTCAGGTTCGGACGCCGAAGCGCGTCGGCCAAGGTCGCGCCGGGATCGAAGTGCTGGTCGAGAACGGTCGCGCTGCCGACGCGGATGCGCCCCGCGGCGGCGATCCCGTCGCGCAGCGCCGCTTGCCGCGCCTCGAACGCGCTCCAAGCGGCATCGTCCACCAATCCGGCCGCGCGGCCGATTGGGGTGAGGCGCGTATCGGCGTTATCGTGACGTAGAATCACTCGATGCTCGGCGCGGGACGTGAGCATGCGATAAGGCTCGTCGACGCCGCGGGTCACGAGGTCGTCGATCATCACCCCAATGTAGGCCTGACTGCGCGACAGACGCACCGGCGCCGCGCCCGCCGCGGCGCGCGCGGCGTTGATGCCGGCGATCAGTCCCTGCGCCGCAGCCTCTTCGTAACCCGACGTTCCGTTGAGCTGCCCGCAGTGGTAGAGTCCGGCAATTCGCCGCGTTTCGAGCGTGTCGCGAAGTTCGGTCGGGGGCACCATGTCGTATTCGACCGCGTAGCCGGCGCGCAACATGCTGCAGGCCTCGAGCCCGGGGAGCGTTTGCAGCATCGCGAGCTGGACTTCGTCGGGGAGCGAGGTCGAAAAACCGCCAACGTAGAGCGTGGGTTCGTCCCAGCCTTCGGGTTCGATGAAGATTTGGTGGCTCGGGTTATGCGCGAACTTGATCACTTTGTCTTCGATCGACGGACAATAGCGCGGTCCGACGCCGCGGATCAGATCGAGGCCGTACAGCGGCGAACGATGCAGGTTTTCGCGGACCAGCGCGTGGGTTTGCGCGTTGGTTTGGGTGATGTAGCAGGGCAGTTGGGGACCGCCGAAACGCGGCTCGCCTTCGTAGGAAAAGAGCAGCGGCCGCGGGCTGGGCGGCTGGAGCAGCATCCGGTCGGGATCCACGCTCGTGCGGGCGATCCGCGGCGGGGTGCCGGTCTTGAGCCGGCGGGTCGGAAAGCCGTGGCGCCGGAGCGCTAGCGCGAGTCCGGTCGCGGGCGCTTCGCCGAAACGCCCCTCGGCGCGTACGACGTCCCCCCGAAAGGATTTTCCGCCCAAGAAGGTTCCGGTCGCCAGCACGACCCGCCGGGCGGTGTACCGCTCGCCGCCGGCGCACGTCACGCCGCGCGCTTGGCCGGCCACGAGCACCAGTTCTTCCACCAAGCCGCTCGCGATCGTGAGGTTCGGCTGGGCGCGCAGACGTTCGAGCGCGGCGCGGGCGTACGCGGGCTTATCCATTTGTTGTCGCAACGCGCGCACGGCCGGTCCTTTGCTCTCGTTGAGGAAGCGCGCGTGCAGACTGCAGCTATCCGCGAGCCGCCCCATGGCGCCGCCCAAGGCGTCGATCTCGCGAACGAGCTGGCCTTTGGCGCTTCCGCCGATCGACGGATTGCACGGCAACGTGCAAATCTTCGACGGATCGCCCGTCACGAGCAGCGTCTCGACGCCGAGGCGAGCCGAACCCAGGGCCGCTTCGACGCCGGCGTGACCTCCGCCGACGACGATTACCCCCGCATCGTCTTGCCGCACCACTTCTCGCTAGGTAGCGGCTACCGGCGCCGCCGGCGGGATCGCACTAGCATGCCCGCGCAGCCGGAACGCCAACGCGATCATCACGATGCCGAAGACGATCGCGTATGCGGCAATGAGCCAGATCACCGCCAACAGACCGGCCACCGGATGCCACACCATCAGGATCCCAAAGAGTATCGAGCAGAGTCCGGCGAGGATCAGGAGCCACTCGTTGGCGATGGCTTTGCGCAACTGGACGGCCGCCGCGATTTCTAGAATACCGGTGAAGAACGCCCACGCCGCGATCGTAAAGTACAGCGCAAATAGTGTGATCCCCACGTCGTAGAAGGTGATCCCGGCGATCGCGAGCCCGACGATTCCCTCCAGCAGAAACGGCCACCAGCGTTCGTGCGACTGGGCGGCACGAACGGTCGCGACGATGGCAAAAACGCCGTCGACGAACGCGTAGGCGCCGAAGAGTATCCCGATCACGACCCACGTCGCGCCGGGCCACGCAAAGGCGAGGATTCCGAAAATTATGGCGGCAATCCCGCGAATCAAGAGCGCCCACCAGTTACGTGCGAGGACGTGAACCATGATCAGTTCCTTTTGCCGAAGCGACGAGTTGGCGTCCCTATTGGGACGGAGAAACGACCGTGCCGTCGGCGAGGACGACCCGTTGGACCGCGCAGAGCGACGGTTTCGGGCCGTTCCACTCGAGTCCGACCAACGCGTTGGTCAAGTTGTGATTGACTAGGGCGTTGGGCGCGAACGAGCCGCGATCGGCAAACACGCCCTTTTGCTTGTGATATTTGACCAGAAAATCTACTTCCGTGGCCGCCTGAGAGTTCAGATTGCTGTAGACGACGTTGATCCCATTGGTTTTGCCGCCGTTGTTATTGACCACGCAGCTTTGAATGTTGACGCCGTATCGGTGCGTGATCTTCGCCTCGGCCACGCAAGAAAGGAGGAGGAAGACGGACAGCGCCGTCAGGAGCGTTCGCTTCATGACAGACTCCTTTGGGTGAGCTACTTTCCGATGCAAAAGCGGGCAAATATCCCGTCGAGGAGTTCTTCGGCAGCGACACGTTCGCTTACATGCCCGAGGGCCGAAAACGCACGCTGCAGCTCGCCCGCGATGAGATCGGACGGATCTCCCGAGGCCAACGTTGCGCGCGCGCGCGCTAGCGCCTCGAGCGCTTCCGCAACCGCCGAAAATTCGCGCAGGGCCGCTAAGTGCGGGCGCTCCAGATCCGGCAGTTCGCCGCCCCAGCCGATCCGCGCGACGGCCCGCCGGACTTCCGCTAGGGCAGCGGGATCGCGGACGCTTCCGACGATTGAGGCCGGGTCGTCCACCTGCGCCGCGCCCGCGGTCCCCAGGTCGGCTTTGTTGACGAACACCACCCGCGCCCGCTCGCGCGTCCGATCGAGAATTTCGCGCTCCTCCGGCCCCAACGGGCGCGATCCGTCGACGACGACGACGGCGATCCGCGCCGCTGCGAGCGCGCGCTGCGTGCGCTCTATGCCGACGGCCTCCAACCGGTCGGCGTGGGCCCGAATTCCGGCCGTATCCACCAACCGTACCGGAACGCCGTCGATCGCGATCGTCTCCTCGACCGTATCGCGAGTCGTTCCCGGCAGTTCCGACACGATCGCCCGCTCCTCACCCAAAAGGGCGTTGAGCAGCGACGACTTGCCGGCGTTGGGCGGTCCGACGATCGCCACGTACAGCCCCTCGCGCACCAACCGGCCGCGTTCGCCGTCGTCGCGTAGACGCTCGAGTTGCGCGGATACGGCGGACAGTTGCCCGATCAGCCCGGCGCGGTCGGGCTCGCGCACCTCGTCGGGGAAATCGATCGCCGCCGCAAGTTCTTCGAGGACGCCGGCGAGGATCGTCCGCAGACGGCGTACCTCGCTCGCGAGGCCGCCGCCCAGATTCGCCAGCGCCGCGCGAGCGGCGGAGCGCGTTTCCGCCTCGATCACGTCGGCGACCGCCTCGGCTTCGTGGAGGTCCATTTTTCCGTTGAGAAACGCCCGCCGGGTGAACTCTCCGGGGAGCGCCGGCCGGACTCCACCGGCAAACAGCGCGCGCACGATCTCGCGCGCGACGACCGGCGAACCGTGGACGTGCAGTTCGAGCACGTCCTCGCCGGTGTAACTGCCCGGCGCTGGAAACAGCAGCGCCAACCCGCGGTCGAGCAACGCTCCGCTCTCGTCGAGCACGTCGGCTTTCGCGGCGAGCCGCGGACGCAATGGTTTAGGCGTGCGAACGAATCGCCGCACGACTTCGCGCACTCGCGGACCGCTAATCCGAACGATTGCGATTGCGCCTTTTCCGGGTGGAGTGGCGATTGCCGCGATCGTGTCGCCGGACATAGCGCGCGCTTACGGGGGGCCGGCTGCGGCGCGCGCGTCCGAAATTGCCGCGAGCAATCCTTCGGGATCGTCGGTGCCGAGCACGACGTCGCCGCCGTCGCGCTTGCGAATCTGCACCCCCCGGCCGAGCGCCACGTTCCACACCCACCCGCTCAAGGTGAAATGTATGCCGATCCCCATCCAAAAGGTCACCGGAATGATTCGCGCTCGAGCGATCGCCGACAACGGGATCGTTGCGCCGGGCCAGCCGAACGTCATCGCCCAGCGCAGCCGCGCGTGGCCGCCCGGATCGGTTCCAACGTCGATGCCGAGCCGGGCAAACGCGACCATCAGCAGCGCGATCAGCGCGCCGATGAAGAAGATGAGCGCCACCGAGCCGGGCGCCCCTTTCGGATTGCTCGCCAACGGAAAGCCGACCGCCAATGCGATGGCCACGCCAATCAGCATGGATACGATGAAGAGCCGCCCGATTTGTTCGTGATGGTACGGCATCGCGCGGCCGTTGCCGCCTCCGGTGCTGCCGGCTACGCCGGAAAGACGACCAGCCGGCGTTCCGGCTCTTCGCCTTCCGATTCGGTACGCACGTCGGGCGACTCCGCGAGTGCGAGGTGAATGATCTTTCGTTCCGACGGCAGCATCGGCTCGAGCCGCTGGGGCGCGCCCTCGCTCACGCACCGCTCGGCGGTTGCCAGCGCCAGGTTTTTGAGCTGCTCGGCCCGGCGGGCGCGATATCCCTCGGCGTCGATCGTAAAGTACTTGCGGTTGGTGCGCACGCCCGCGTTGAGGATGTTGTTGAAGATCAGGTTCAGGGCTTCGAGCGTGTTTCCGTGCCGGCCGATCAGCATTCCCAAGTCCGGTCCCGTGACCTCGAGATACTCGCCTTCCGAACGCGGAATGTAATGGATGTCGACTTGTCCTACGCCCATCCGCGCCAGGATTTCGGTCAGTAAATCGCGTGCGGGGATGGCTTGTTCGGGGAGATCGAAGTGCTCCAGCGTGCTCGGACCGGTATGATGCAGGGGCGGTCCGTACCGGCGTCCTCCGCCGTTGCCCCGCGGCCGTCCGCCGCGTCCCCGGTCGCCGCCGGATCCGCGGCCGCCGTTGCCGGGGCCGCGCCCGCCTCCACCGCCGCCGCCGCCGCTCTTCCCGGGGATCGCGCGGTCGCGAATGTTCGCGGGCTGTTCTTCGAACTCGAAGTCGTCTTCGTAAAGCATCGAAGTCTTAGGTGCCTTTCTTGTTCTTCTTTTTGGACCGGGAACCGCCGCGTGAAGCGGACTTCTTCGAGCTGCCGTTGGTACTGGCGGGAGCGTTGCCCGGCAGCGCGGCCGTGCCCTTGTCGTTCGCCGGCAAGTCGTCGGTAATGACGTGCGCGCTATCGGCGGACGAGAGCGGTACGTGCGACTGCCGCAGCATAAAGAGCGTTTGCGCCATCGTGAAGGCGTTGTAGGCAAACCAGTACAGCACCATTGCCGACGGCCAGTGATACTTCCATCCGAAAAACCCGAGCATCAGCGGCGAGACGAACGACATCAGCTTCTGAGTTTGCGCCTGCTGGGGGTCGGTCGCCGGCATGCTGCCGAACCGGACGCTGAAGTACATCGAACCCGCGTAGAGGACGAGCAGGACGACGTCGCTATGGGCGAGGCTGGTCGCTAAAATGTTGGGGTAGAGCGTCGATAGGTGGCTGCCGATCCACACCCAGTTCTGATTTTCGAACAGCGACTTATGGTTCATCACCACGTAGTAGACGCTGATCAGAAACGGGTACTGTACCAGCATCGGCCAACAGCCCGCCAACGGATTAACGCCCTGCTGCTTGTACAGAGCCATCGTCTCTTGCTGGAGTTTGGTCGCGTCCTCTTTATACTTCGTTTGCAGCTTTTTGATCTGCGGCGCGATTCGCTGCATCTTGAGCATCGACTTGAACTGAGCGGCGTTGAGCGGCAGGAAGACGAGCCGGATGCCCGCGGCCAACACCACCAGGCTCCAGCCGAGGTTGTGAATGGGTACGTTGATCCACAATACGATTTGCGACATCGCGTTGACGATCGGGTCGAGGAACCAGTTGGCGGCCAGCAGCACCGCGGCGAATACCGGCACGGGTTACCGGGGTACTCGGCGGGCGGCCTCGGGGACGAAATCGACCCCGCCGGGGTTCCACGGGTGGCATCGAGCGAGTCGCGTCAAGGCGAGCCAACTGCCGCGCAGCGCGCCGTATCGCGTCAGCGCGTCGAGAGCGTACTGCGAGCAGCTGGGGTAGAAGCGGCAGGCGGGGGGCAAAAACGGCGAAATCGCCAGACGGTAGAGACGGATCAGCGCGACGAGCGCTAGCCGGATCGGCACGCTATCGCCGCCCGAGCGCCGTAGCGACTTCGCCGCGCAGCCGGTCGAACGCGAGCGTGGCCGCGCTTGGACGCGGCACGACGACCAACCGAACCGCGCGGTCTTGCGCGAGCGTTTCGTGAACGATTGCCGCGAGACGGCGGCGCAGTTTATTGCGAACCACGGCTGTTCCGATCGATTTGGTGACGGTGATGCCGACCTGCGAGGTCGGGTCGCTCGCGGGCGCATCGGTGAGATAGAGCGTCAGATTGGCCGACGAAATGCGCCGCCCGCGCTGCCGCAGGCGAGCAAAATCCGCTTGCCGGCGCAAACTCGCGAAGCGTCCCATCAAACGGTCAGCCGGTGACGTCCCTTCTTGCGACGCCGGGCGAGCACTTTGCGTCCGTTTTTCGTGCTCATCCGCTCCATAAAGCCGTGCACGCGCTTGCGCCGGCGATTGTGCGGCTGGTACGTCCGCTTCATGTTCGATCTTTCTTCTTATGTAGCAAAACTTATTAGCAAAACGAAAACGGCCGAGTCCGGGCCGTAGCCCGGCGGCCGACAGCCCCTGATTATAGTCAGCCGCGCCGCAGAGCGTCAAGGTTCGGCGGCTGCGACTTTCGTCCGACTGCGGGAGCGCGCTCGGTCAGCCGGGGCCCGTCCATCGGCGCCCAGAAGGCGTGCGTTAATGCACCTTCGCGTTCCGGCTGCCGTCTGTGCCATTGCGGCCGCCGCAGCGCTCCATTGCGCCGCCCCGGCGCCGGCCGGCGAGCCCGCCGAGTGGCTGGCGGCCAGCGATCTCCACCTCGACCCCTTCGATCGATCGGGAATACCGCGTCCCGGTCGGGACGGCAATCGTGCCCTCTTCGAATCGACCCTCCGTGCGATGCGGCGCGCCAATCCCGCGCCCGCATTAGTCGTCCTTCCGGGCGATTTTCTGGCACATCATTTCGCGCGAATCGTGCGGGCGGGCGGCGGCGGGGTCTCGGCCGACGACGCCGCGATCGCCGCGATGCGGCAAATCGCTGGCGGTTTTGCACGGGCGTTCCCAAAAGCGCAGTTCGCGATCGCTCTAGGTAACAACGACGCGCCGTGCGGCGACTATGCCAGCGATCTGGACGGGCGCTTCTTGCGAACGACGGCCCGGATCTGGGCACGGCTGGTGAATCGCCGCGGCTCGGCCCCCAATTTCGAGCGCGGGTTCGCGCACGGCGGTTACTACACGGTCGCACTGCCGGGAGGGCGGCTGCGCCTCGTCGTCCTCAACACGGTTCCGTTTTCAACCGAATACCGAGGCATTTGCGGCGGCGACCGACGCGACGCAGCGGCCGCCGAACTGACGTGGCTACGCGCCGTTCTGCGAGGCACGCCGCCGGGAACGCGCAACGTCGTCACGATGCACGTGCCGCCGGGCTACGACGCGTTTTCGACCGAGATGACGCGCGGGTTTCTGCCGGTGCCGTATCTCAACCCCCGCGACGATGCCGCTCTGCTAGCGGCGCTGTCCGCGCCATCGAATCGCGTCGCTTTCGCGATCGCCGGCCACGCGCACCGCTTCGACTTCCGCGTGTCGGGCGCCGTTCCGACGATCGTGCTGGGCGCATTGTCCCCAATCTATCGCAATAGCCCCTCGTTTTACGAACTCCGCGTCGGACCGGCGGGAACGCTGCGCGACGTCGTTGCGTTTGCACTGGACGAATCCACCGGGTCGTGGATGGCGCCGCACGACTTCGATGCGACCTGGCGCGTCGAGCGACTCGACGCCGCTTCGCTCGCAAACCTCCACGCTCGGCTGGGCGCCGAACCGCCGCTGCGCCGCGCGTGGGCCGCCGCTTCGGTCGGCTGGGCGACGGGCTTGCCTTCGACGATGCGGGTATGGCGCGAAGCCACCTGGCGGATCCCGTGGTGCGCGCAGACGGCGACCGGCGCCGCGTTCGCGGTTTGCGCCGGGATCGAGCGGCGCGCCGTTTTCACCCGCGTCGCGGCGGTCGTCGCGGTACTGCTGGCTATCGTCGGACTCTGCTTCGCGGTGGCGCTGGCGATCCGCGCCGTGGCCGGCCGAAGGCGGCGGCCATAGGCGATTTTCAGGGAAAGGTTCCGTTCCGACCCCGCCGTAACTTGGTGGAGCTTTGAGCGCTTCGAGCAACCCCGCGCCCGCCCGCCGCCGCGTCGTCGTGACCGGTCTGGGAGCCGTCACCCCCCTCGGCAACACCCGCGCCGAGTTTTGGCGACGCCTGATTGCGGGCGAGTCGGGCGTCGGCCCGATCACGGCCTTCGACGCCAGCGACTTCGTGACCCGAATTGCCGCCGAGGTCAAGGATTTCGCTCCCGACGAGCTGCTCGGCCGCAAAGAAGCCCGCCGGATGGATCGGTTCACGCAGTTCGCAGTGGTGGCGGCCCGCGAGGCGATCGAGGATGCGAACCTGCCGCAGGACGAAGCGTTCAAGCAACGAGTTGGCGCCGTCTTGGGGACCGGGATCGGCGGCATCACGACGTTTTGGATCAACTCGGAAAAGGCCAACGTCTACGGGACGTGGTCGAAGGTGACGCCCTTTTTCATTCCGATGCTGATGGCCAATGCGGAGGCCGCGCACATTTCCATGCAGCACGGCTTTCAAGGGCCGATATTCTCGGCTGCCAGCGCCTGTGCCAGCGCCAATGACGCGATCGTCACCGCGTATAATTTCATCGCCTACGGCGACGCGGACGCGATGATTACCGGCGGCAGCGAGGCCACGGTCTCGCCCCTGGCGATCGGCGGTTTCGCCTCGATGCGCGCGATGTCGACCCGCAACGACGACCCCACGCGCGCCAGCCGGCCGTTCGACCGCGAGCGCGACGGGTTCGTCCTGGCCGAGGGCGCCGGCGTCCTCGTGCTCGAGGAATACGAGAGCGCCAAAGCGCGCGGCGCGCGAATGTACTGCGAAATCCTCGGGTACGGCCAGTCCGCCGATGCGTACGACCTCGTCGCCGTCGACCCGGCCGGGAACGGCGTCATGCTCGCGCTGACCCGTGCCTTTGCCAAAGCCAACATCGCGCCCAAGGACGTCGACTACATCAACGCGCACGGCACGTCGACCCCGATCGGCGACCCGGCCGAATCGAAAGCGATCGAAAAGGCCTTCGGCGAGTACGCGCACCGCATCGGCGTCAGCTCGACCAAGTCGATGCACGGTCATGCGCTAGGCGCGGCCGGCGGCATCGAGGGCGTCGCCACCACGCTGGCCGTCTACGAAGACATCATGCCGCCCACGATCAACTACGAGTATCCCGATCCGGACTGCACGCTCGATTACGTTCCCAACGTCGCGCGGCGCGCGCCGATTCGGATAGCGCTGTCGAATTCGTTCGGGTTCGGGGGCCATAACAGCGTCATCGTCTTCGCCAAAGTCGATTCGGGCCAGGCGTGAGCGGGGAGGCGCGGCGACGGCGCCTGCGCGGGTTGATTCGGCTGGCGGGGGTTCGCAAAGCCGGCGATCTGGCCGTCGTCGAGCAGGCCTTCGTGCACGAAAGCCACGCCAAAGAACGCGGCGGCACCTCCAACGAACGACTGGAGTTCCTCGGCGACTCGGTGCTCTCGCTGGTGACGGCGCAATGGCTTTTCGAGCGCTACCACGACGAGGCCGAAGGGTTGTTGACGCTGCGCCGCGCCGCGATCGTCAACGATGCCCGCCTGGCCGATGCGGCCCGCCGCCTCGGATTTCCCGACGTCGTCGTGCTGGGTGCCGGAATGCGGGCCAGCGGCGGGACCGACAATACCACGATCCTGGCAGGGGCGTTCGAAGCCTTCGTCGCGGCTCTCTATCTGGCGTACGGCATCGAAAAAGCGCGGACGTTCGTGATCGCGGAGCATCTCGAGCGCTCCGACCAGCCGGCCAGCGAGCTGATCGATCCGAAGACGCGCCTGCAGCACTACGCGCAGGAGCATTTGGCGGCAACCCCGGTGTATCACGAGCGCAGCCGGGGAACGCCCCAGCAGCCGGCGTTCAGCTCGCGCGTCAGCGTCAACGGCCGGACGTTGGGAACGGGGCGGGGTTCCTCGAAGAAGGCCGCTCAGCAGGCCGCCGCCGAGGCGGCACTGGTTTCGCTGCGGACCTAACCTGAGTTGAGGCGATGAAACTCAAGAAGATCAAATCCTTTGGGTTCAAGACGTTTGCCGATCCCACGACGCTCGAGTTCGCCGGCGGAATTACCGCGATCGTCGGACCGAACGGCTCGGGGAAATCGAATCTGGTCGATGCTTTCCGCTGGGTGCTGGGCGAAACGTCGAGCCGCAGCCTGCGCGGCGGTAAGCTCGAAGACGTCATCTTTGCCGGCAACGATCAGCGCAAGCCGCTCGGCTTAGCCGAAGTCTCGGTGCTCTTCGACAATACCGACGGCCGGCTCCCGATCGAATTTTCCGAGGTCGAAATCACGCGGCGCGCCTATCGCGCCGGGGAAAGCGAATACTTCATCAATCGAGCGCAGGTGCGGCTGCGCGACATCCTCGACCTCCTGATGGGAACGGGGCTTGGCCCAGGCTCGTATGCCATCGTTTCGCAAGGCCAGATCGATGCGATTCTCACCAGCAAACCGGCCGACCGGCGCGCGCTCTTCGAGGAAACGGCGGGCATCAACCGGTTTCTCGCGCGCAAGAACGAGTCGCTTCGGCGGCTCGAGCGCACCGAGCAGAACGCCGTTCGTATCAGCGATCTCATTTCCGAGCTGGAACATCGCGTCCCCGAACTCGAAACCCAGGTCCGGCGCGCCAAACGCTACCGCAAGGTCGGCGCGCGGGTGCGCGATCTCGAGATTTTGGGTTACCTGCGAGCGGGTGCGTCCCGCCGAGCGGAGCGCGAGGGACTGCGCGCCGATCTCGAACGTAGCGAGGAAGGGCGCGCGTTGGCGGCCGCCAACGCCGCCGCGCTGGCGGCGCGCTTGTCGGAAATGCGCACCCGCGTGTATCGCCACGAGTTGCTGCTGGAAGAACTGCGCTCGCAAGCGCAAAGCAAACGCGCGGAGCTGGCCGGCCTCGAAGCCGACTACGCGGCGACGCTGGCGCGGCGCGAAGCGCTCGAGCGGCAATCGACGCAGACGTCGGAAGACGCCGCCCGCGTCCAGCAAGAGCGCGACTCGCTTACCGGCGCGTTGGCCGAACTGGACCGCAAGCTGATGCCGCTGACGGCCGAGATCGCCCAAGCGCGCGAAGGCGAACTCGCCGCGCAAACGGCGCTGGCCGGCGTGCGCGCGCGCTTGGAATCGATCTTCACCCAACTCCGCGAGGTGGAGTCGGGTGCCGCCGAGCACGCCGCCAAGAATGCCGAGCGACGCGTGCAGGCCGAAAATCTCCACGCCGAGGCCGAGCGCCTCGATCGCGAATTGGCGGCGCAGCGCGAACGCGCCTCGCAACTCGAAATCGCCGCCGGCGGGGTGGCGCATCGCCATGCGGGCCGCGCGCGTCAAATCGGTGCGCTGCAAGAGCGGCAACTCGACGCGCGCGGCCGCGCAGAAAACGCGGAGCGTGAGGTTTCGCCGGCGCAGGAAGAACTGACGCAGGCCCTCGCGGCGCACCGCGAGGCGACCGCGGAGGTCACCGGTGCGGAGTCGCGCCTGCACACGATCGAAGAACTCGAGAACTCGCTCGAAGGACACGTCCCGGGGACGCGGGCCATCGTCGAGGCGTGGCAGCGGGGGGATCTGCACGGTATCGAAGGCGTGATTTCGAATTTGATTACCACCGACGAGCGCTACGCGCGCGCAATGGACGTCGCGTTCGGGGCACGCCTTTCGAACGTCGTGACGCGGACTTCCGAAGACGCCGAGCGCGCGATCGAGTTCTTGAACCGGCAAGAGGCGGGACGGGCGACGTTTCTCCCGCTCGATACCCTGGGCAATCGCGAGGGGCGGCGCCTTCCGCCCGACCTCGCGAAGGTTCCCGGCGTCGTTGGTTACGCGCACGACCTCGTCCGCACCGAACCGCCGTACCGCAGCGTCGTGAACTTCCTGGTCGGCAACGTCTTGATCGTCGATCATCTATCGACCGGGATTACGCTGGTACGCGAGCGCGGGCTGCGCGATACGGTCGTCACGCTGACCGGCGAGCAAATTACCGGAGGCGGAGCGATTACGGGCGGACGGTTCCAGCGCGAACGCTCGATTCTGTCGCGGCGCGCCCAAGCGCGAACGCTGCGCAAAGCTTTGGTGGGCCTGCGGGCCAAACTGCAGGAAAGCGAAACCGCGCTGCACGCCGCGCACCGCCGCACCGAGGGGGCGATCGAGAATCGCGACGGCTTGCGCGCCGCGCTGGCGCAGGTCGAGCTGCAACTAGCGCAACTGCGGGCGGAGACCACCGCTTCGAGCGGTGAGGTGGATCGTACCACCTCCGAACTGGAAACTGCGCGCGCGCGGCTGGCCGAGTTGGCCGACGGCGTGCGCCGCGCCCGCGAGCTGGAACGCGGTTTCGAAGGGGTCGAGCCCAACGCGCTCCGCAGCGACGCCGATCGAACGCGGCTCGAAGGCGACCTCACGGCCGCTCGCGAGGAGATCGTGCGCGCGGAAACGCTAGCGCGCGAAGTCGCCGCGCGTGCGTCGGACTTGCGCGAGCGCGCGTCGGCGCTGACGGCCGAACGCGAGGCCTCCAACGCGCGCCTCGGAATGCTCGATCAGGACGGCGAACGGGCCCGGCTCGCACGTGAGGAGATGCTGGCCCAAATCGCCTCGTTGTCGGCGCAAACGCGCACGTCGCACGCGCGCGTCGAAGGATTGCGCGGCGGCGTGAGCGACCTCGACGGGCGGCTCGATACGGCGCGACGCGACCGCGAGACGCTCGCCGACGAGCAAACCCGCTTGGAGTCCGACGTACGATTGGCCGAGAACGCCGAGCGCGAGGCCGTCTCCGGCGGCGAACGTTACCGCACGCGGCTGGCCGAAATCGAAGCGGAGCTAGGCATGCTCGTTTCGCAGTTCGCGCAGAATCCGGCTACCGACGAAGAGTGCCGCGACGTCGAACGGCGGCTGACGGACGAGCCCGACGAATCGGTCGACGATTTGCCCCGCCTCCGTGAAGAGCTCGCGCGGCTTTCGGCCAACGTCAACCTCAACGCCGAAGCCGAACGCGCCGACGTCGTGGAGCGCGAGACGTTTTTACGCGCGCAGCTCGACGATTTAGCGCGCGCGCGGGAAACGCTCCTGGAGTCCATTCGGGAGATCGAGCAGCAGACGCAGGCGCAGTTCAACGAAACCTTCGAAAGCGTTTCGCGTGCCTTCGCCGATATGTATCCGCGCCTGTTTCCCGGCGGTCAGGCCAAGATGTGGCAGACCGATCCGGACAACCTCTCGGAAACCGGCATCGAAATCGCCGTACAGCCGCCCGGCAAGAAGCAGATGCCGTTGGCGGCCCTCTCCGGCGGCGAACGGGCGATGACCGCGGCCGCGCTGATTTTCGCGCTGATCGTCGTCAAGCCGTCGCCGTTCTATCTGCTCGACGAAGTCGATGCCGCGCTGGACGACGCCAACGTGGAACGCTTCTCCGAAATGGTCAAGACGTTCGCGACCGACTCGCAGCTGCTGATCGTAACGCACAACAAAAAGACGATGGAAATGGCCGACCGCCTGTACGGCGTGACGATGCGCGAAGCCGGAGTCAGCTCGATCGTTTCGGCCGAGTTGTCGCCGCCCGAACCGGAGCTCGCGCTTGCCTGAGACGGACCGCGGAGCGGCCCTTTTCTCGCTCTCCGACAAGACCGGCTCCCTCGAGTTGGCGCGCGCCCTGCACGATCGCGGCATCGCGATTTATGCGACCGGCGGGACGCGCGCGTTCTTGAACGAGGGCGGGGTCCCGGCGCGCGACGTCGGCGACGTCACCGGTTTTCCGGAGCTCTTCGGCGGACGCGTCAAAACGCTGCATCCCAAGGTCTTCGGCGCGATCCTCTACGACCGCGCCGACGCCGATCACCGCACGCAGGCGCAGACCTACGCCATCCCGGCGATTCATACCGTCGTCGTAAACTTATATCCGTTCGAAGAAACGGTCGCCCGCCGGAGCACCGCGATCGCCGAGGCGATCGAGCAAATCGACATCGGGGGCGTCGCGCTGTTGCGAGCGGCGGCGAAGAACTTCGAGCACGTCGCCGTGCTGACGCATCCTTCGCAATACGGACCGTATTTGGCGGCGCTGGCCGACGGCAGCGCGTCGCCTGCGCTGCGCCGCAAACTCGCGGTCGCCGCGTTCGAACGCACCGCCGAGTACGACGTCGCGATCTCGCATTACTTAGCGGCCGCCGGTGAAGTGGCGCCGGGCGCGCTTCCGGGTGCGCTTGCATTGACGCTGCCGCTGGCGAAGCGGCTGCGCTACGGGACGAATCCGCAGGCGCGCGCGGCTTTCTACCTGGATCGTTCCGATCGCGTGCCCGAGCAGCTCCACGGCAAAGCTCTGAGCTACAACAACTTGCTCGACCTCGACGCGACTTTGCGGTTGTTGTCGCGGGCGCCGCTGGGGGCGGAGTTCGGAAGCCGGCACGAGCGTTACGTCCGCGCCGCCGTCGTAAAGCACACGATCCCGTGCGGGGTGGCGCAGCGTTCGCGGGTCGCCGACGCGGTCGCCGACGCGCTCGCGGCCGACCCCACGTCGGCCTACGGCGGGATCGTCGCAACCGACGCCCCGGTCGACCTTCCGGCGGCGCAATCGCTGGCCGGGTTTTTTCTCGAGATCATCGCGGCTCCCGCATTCGAGCCCGCGGCATTGGCGCTGTTGCAGAAAAAGAAAAACCTGCGCGTGATGCGCTTCGAGAAAGGATTGCCCGACAAACTGGCGGTCGAACTGCGGGTGCGCAGCGCGCTCGGCGGGGTGTTGGCCGAAGACGACGATCCGGAAGCGGCGCCCGAAGAGTGGCGGGTCGTGAGCGCCCGGCCTCCGGCCGACCAAGAGTGGTACGACCTCGCATTTGCGTGGGACGTCGTGCGGCACGTCAAGTCCAACGGAATCGTCGTGGTCAAAAACGGGACGACGCGCGGCATCTGCGCGGGTCAGACCAATCGCGTCAGCGCCGTACAAATCGCTGCCGGGCGCGCCGGTACGACCGGGGCGGCATGTGCGAGCGATGGTTTCTTTCCGTTTGCCGATGGTTTGGAAGCGGCGGTCGCAGGCGGCTGTTCGGCCATCATCGCGCCGGGCGGATCCGTGCGCGACGCCGAGGTGATCGCGGCCGCCGACCGGCTCGGCGCGGCGCTGGTGTTCTCCAGCTACCGCTACTTTTTGCATTAGGAAACCGCTCGCGCGCGGGGCGGGTCTGTAGCGTCATGCCGCGTTTCTTACATACCTCGATCTTCGTGAACGACATGAGCGAGTCGATCGACTTCTACACCCGCAAACTCGGGCTGGAACTGCTTGCCGGTCCCTATCACTATCCGGGGAATGCCGACATGGCCTTCGTCGGACGCGATTGGTCGGCGTACGTCGAACTCGTGTACGACCTCGAGGAACATCCGCCGTACGAAATCGGAAACCGCTACGAACATCTCGCGATCGAGGCCGACGGCGATCTGCGCGAGTACGTCGACGCTTTGAAGAACGGCGGCGTGAAGATTCTCAAAGACGTTTACAAAGCGCCTAGTGGAACCCGCGCGATCGCGTTCGTGGAAGATCCCAACGGCATTCCGGTCGAACTGCTGGAGCCGCGTCGCGAAACCGATTGAGCGTTAGCGATAGATAAACGGATCGGTCGGCGGCGCGATGGCGGTTACGTGCGCGACGTCGAGCCGCGGCTCGCCGGCGCGCGTTTCGATCGTGCCGTTCGCGCGCAGCCAGGTTCCCGGGGCAAACCGCGGCGGGTGCGCGAGCCGCACGACGACCGGAGCGGCATCGGCGCGGCAGCAGGTAATCGCGTAACGCACGAGCGCGGCCGCCGGGCCGTCGCGCGTCAGCACGCCGGTAAACGTCAACCGCTCGGAGGGAATAGGTCCGTCATCGTCGTTTCGGTCGCGCGATACGGCGGCGGGGGAGTCGCGAGCACCGCGCCGAGCAGCATAATGGCCGGTGCAAACCGAACGCGCGGATCGCGCCGGCGGCGATGTCGCACTCCCAAAAAGAGCGCGACCGCGGCGGCGAGGGCGAGCGCCGCGGTCATCACCGGATGAACCAGCGCGCCGCCGTGACGCGCCGCCACGATTCCAAGTCCTATTGCGAGCAATCCATACGCGAATGCGTCGTGTCCGCCGGCGGCCGTTGCCGGGCGGCGGGCCAACGCACGCGCATCGACGATCCCGGCCACGCATAGAAAGGCGCCGGCCGCCAGCGGTGCGCGGGCGTGCAGGGCGACCGCCAGTGCCACCGCTCCCAAAGCGCACGGCGCACCGGCGAAACCCAGGAGCATGCCGCCGGCGGCAAGTGCGGGCGCCGGTAAGACCCGCGGATCCGTCAACGCGGTAAGCGTTACGGCGATCCCCGCGCCGACGGCGGCCGGCAGCAGCGCCGACAGTTCGTTCAGGAGCGAGGCAAATGCGACGCACGCCCGGCACCCGTCGAGCCCGCGGCGCCGGCGCGCCAGGAGAAGCGCCACGCCGATTGCCGCCAACCAGCGCGCGATGGCGATGCCGGGGCCGAAGACCAGCCAGGTTGCCGCCGCCGCCGGAAGCGATCGGGCCGAGGGTCCGCCCCCGCATCCGCAGCCGGCATATGCGAGCAGCGGGCCGGCTGCGACGGCGCGCGCGAGCAGCACGCCGGCGAGTAAGAACGGCGAGGCCTCGAACAGCCCCCGGCGGCCGTCGCAAGAACGACGCGCATCGCCTCGGGCGCGAGCAAGAGCAGTGCCGTCGCCGCGAGCGCGAACGTCATCCGCACGCCGCTCCTATCCCGCCGCCCGGCGGAAAGGCTAGAGCGGCCTGGGCCCCCGAAAGCGGCGGACATGCAACGGGCGGCAGCCGTCGGCAAGGCGTTCGAACGAATCGTATGGCTTCTCGCAGCCCTGGCGGCCGCCTATTTGCTGCTTGCCGGATACTACGGCTATGCCGTCGGTCGAGCGATGCACGACGCCAAGCGCAATCCGCTCATTGCGGTCGTGGCGGGCGCGATCGGTCGCGAGGGTTCGGAGCGCTACGCAATTACCAAAGCCCGCATACCGTCATACATCGTCGAGGCACCCACGTTTTGGATCGCATTGCGGCTCAACGAGTGAAGACGCCGTCGTTTGCCGCCCCACGCGGAACCCAAGATTTCGTTTTCCCGGAATCGTCGCGCTGGAGCGCGCTCGAAGCCCGAATCCGCACGCTCGCCGATCGATTCGGTTACGGCGAAATTCGGACGCCCGTTTTCGAATCTACGGAACTCTTCGTGCGGGGCGTCGGCGATGCGACCGACATCGTCGAAAAGGAAATGTACACGTTCGAGGACCGGGGCGGACGGAGCATGACGTTGCGTCCCGAATGGACGGCGCCGGTCGTTCGGGCGGCGCTCGAACGCAAGCTATTCGCGGCGGGGCCTTTGCGGACGTATTACATCGGGCCGATTTTCCGTTACGAGCGCCCGCAGAAAGGCCGCTACCGGCAGTCGCATCAATTCGGGGTGGAGTGCTTCGGCTTCGCCGGACCGGAAGCCGACCTCGAGGTGATCTCGCTGGCATGGGAGCTGACGCGCGACTATGGGATCGCCGACGCCGAGCTCAATTTGAACTCGATCGGCGACGACGTGTGCCGGCCGCGCTATCGCGCGGCGCTTCTGGAACACTTTCGTCCTCATCTCGCAAGTCTGAGCGAAGACTCTCAGCGTCGCCTCGAACGCAATCCGCTGCGGCTGCTCGATAGCAAGGATCCAGCGGATCGGCCGCTGGTCGAAAGCGCGCCGACGTTTGAGTCGGTGCTCTGCGAGGCCTGCCGCGAACACTTCGACGCGCTCAAAAGCTACTTGGACCTGGCCGGGATCCCGTACGTCGTCAACCCGCGGATCGTCCGGGGACTGGACTACTACAATCGCACGGTTTTCGAAATCGTCTCGAGCGTGCTCGGAGCGCAGAGTACGGTTTGCGGCGGGGGAAGGTACGACGGTCTCGTGCGCGCCCTCGGCGGCCCCGACGTGCCCGGCGTTGGTTTCGCGCTAGGCCTGGAGCGTTTCTTGCTGATGCTCGTGGCCGCGGCCGGCGAGGCCGAACCCGCGCGGCGCGGCGTTCAAGCGATCGCGCTGGGCACGCAAGCCCGGAGCGCGCTCGTGCCGATCGTGATCGAGCTGCGCCGGCGATTGGACGTTCCGACCTACGCAGACTACGAGGAGCGCAAACTGCTTACCCACCTCAAGATCGCCGACCGTAACCGGGCCCGCTACGCGTTGATCCTGGGAAGCGACGAACTGGTGCGCGGAGAGCTGATCCTGCGCGACTTGCAGCACCGCCGCGATCGCCGCCTTCCGCTGGGATCGGGGAAAGACGTTGTCGCCGCTCTCGTGGAAGGCTCCTGACATGGAAGAAGCGCCCGCCCCCGAGATCCAGACGCTGCACGATCTGCTCGCGCTGATGCACGAGCACGGTCTCGACCGTCTCAAGGTAAAGCTCGGCGACGCGGTCTACGAAATCGTCCGGCGCGAGGCCGGTTCGCCGCCGGCGGCCGGGCCGGACGCCGTCGCCGCGGCGACGGGAGCCGCGCCCGACGCCGCGCCCGCAGCCGGTCCGCACACCAAGAAAGTGATCGCACCGCTGACGGGGGTGTTCTACCGGTCGGCGTCTCCCGACGCCGAACCCTTCGTTTCGGCGGGGGACCGGATCGAAAGCGGCGACGTGGTTTGCATTCTCGAGGCGATGAAGCTGTTCAACGAAATTCAGAGCGATTATGACGGGACGGTCGCGCGGATCGTTCCCGAAAACGGCGAGCTCGTCGCGCAGGGCGCGGAACTGTTTTGGATCGAGCCGTAGCGGTGCGCACGCCGGCATGCCGATGACGGCCGACGCAAAGGGAAAACGCGATTTCGACGAGTTGCTGGCGGATCGCCGGGGCCTGCTCGACGCGCCGCACTATCGGGCGCAAGTCGAGGCGATTGCCGGCGCGATCGTGAGCGCGTTGCGCGCCGGGAACAAGGTCTTGTGGTGCGGCAACGGGGGCAGCGCCGCCGAGGCGCAGCACATGGCCGCGGAGTTGTCGGGCCGCTTTCTGCGCGAACGTCCGGGTCTGTACAGCGAAGCGCTGTCGGTCAACTCGTCGACGTTAACGAGCGTTGGAAACGACTACGGCTACGAGCGCGTCTTTTCGCGCCAAGTCGAAGCATTTGCGCGTCCCGGCGACGTCGTCATCGGAATGACGACCAGCGGCACCTCGCCCAACGTCGTGCTGGCGCTCGAAGCCGCCAAGAAATGTGGCGCCCTAGCGGTCGCGTTCACCGGCAACGGCGGCGGCCCGGCCGGCGCGGTGGCCGATCTCGCGCTCGTCGGTCCCGACGGGTACGCCGCGATCGTCCAAGAGGTGCATCAAGTGATGGCGCACATCGTGTGCGACCTCGTCGAACAGCGCCTGATCTTCGAGGACGGCATCGCCTGATGGCGACGCTGATGCCGATCGACGCTCGCGCCGTTTTCGAGCGAATTCGCGGCCGCAAGGTTCTGGTCGTCGGCGACCTGATGATTGACGAGTGGATTTGGGGCACGGTCTCGCGCATTTCGCCCGAAGCGCCCGTTCCGGTCGTTGCCGTGAACGATCATTCCTTCACCCTCGGAGGCGCCGGCAACGTCGCAAACAATCTGCGCGCGCTGGGCGCGGAAGTGGCATTTTGCGCGACCGTCGGCGACGATGCCTTCGCCCATCAGGTTCGCGATCTGCTGCGCGGCGAGGAGGTCGACGATGCCGGCGTGTTCGCACTCGCCGATCGCCCCACCACGCGCAAAACCCGGGTGGTCGCCCACAATCAGCAAGTCGTGCGGGCCGATTGGGAATCGGTCGAGTCGCCGCCGGCGCCCGCGCGCGCCCGGGTCGTCGACTTCGTCGCCGCGCGCGCCGCGGACAGCGACGCCGTCATCTTTAGCGATTACGGAAAGGGGCTGCTTTCCCGAGAGGTCGTGGAAGCCGCGCTTGCGTGCCCGCTGGTGCTGGCCGACCCCAAACCACAGAACATCGATCTCTTTGCCGGCGTCACGTGCGTTGCGCCCAACGCCTCCGAAACCGCCGCCGTCACCGGCATTCCGGTTCGCGACGAAGCGACGCTCGAAGCGGCCGGCTCGCGCCTGCTGGAACGTCTCCGGTGCCGGTACGCCGTGATCACGCGCGGCGAACACGGCATGGCGCTGTTCGGCGACGGTGGAGAACGGCTCGCGGTGCCGTCGGTCGCGCGCACCGTTTACGACGTCAGCGGGGCGGGCGACACGGTGATCGCGATGCTGACGCTCGCGCTGGCTGCGGGCGCGCCGATCGATCGGGCCGTGCGCTTGGCCAACTTCGCGGCCGGCGCCGTGGTCGAGAAACTCGGCACCGCGACCGCATCGGCGAACGAGATACTCGCGCTAGTCGAGCACGACGGTGCCTGAGTTTTTCGGCGCGTTGCTGGATGCGGCGGAGGCCGCGGCCTGGCGCGAGCGACTGCGCGCGGCGGGCAAGGCGGTCGTCTTTACGAACGGTTGTTTCGACGTACTGCACGCGGGACACGTCGACTTCTTGGCTTGGGCGCGCGCGCAGGGCGACGCGCTCGTCGTCGGACTGAACGAAGACGCTTCGGTGCGCGCGCTCAAGGGCGAAGCTCGCCCGATCGTGCCCTTTGCCGGTCGAGCGCGCGTGCTGCTGGGATTGCGCAGCGTCGACGCGGTGGTCGGCTTCGGCGAACGGACGCCCGAAGTGCTGCTCGAACGGATTCGTCCGGACGTCCACGTGAAGAGCGATCAATATCGCGCCGACGAATTGCCGGAGCGAACCGTCGTCCTGGCGCACGGTGGAAGGATCGCGCTCGCGCCGCACGCTGCCGGGCTGAGCACGACCGACACGATCGCCCGCATCGTCGATGCGTATCGCGCTCGCGGCTAACGGTCCCGGCGAGGTCGCGGGTTGGCTGCGACCGCTGATGCGCTCGCTTTACGAGCGCGCCCCGGACACCGAAGCCCACGTCTTTCTCGTCCCCGACGACTACGCGACCGGCTTTGAAGCGCAAACCGTTCGTTCGTTCTTTCCGCAAGCCCACGTTTACGATCCGAAGACCTACGTCAAATTCGCGATCGGCCGGCGGGTCGAGGGCGTGCCCGATAGCGTCGACCTCGTACAGTACGCCGGCGGTGATTTGCTGCACGCGGCCCGTCTGCACGCGCGTTTGAAGGGCCGCGCAGCTACCTATAAGTTTTCGCGCCGGGCGTATCGCCGGGTGTTCGACCGCGCGTTCGCCGTCGATGCCGCTAACGAGGCGCGTTTGCGCGATTGGGGTACGCCGCCCGAGCGCATCGTGCGGGTCGGAAATCTCGCGGTCGACGGGGCGCTGCTCGAAGCGCGAGCGGCGCCGGAACCGGGTACGCCGGACGACGGCATCCTCGTCATGCCCGGATCGCGCCCGTACGAAGTCGACAACCTGTTTCCGTTTTACTTCACCGCGCTGTTGCGGCTGCTGCGCGAACGACCGGGCCTTCGGGTTGCCTTCGGCCTATCGCCGTTTACGCCGATCGCGCAAGTTCGCGCCGCGATCGAACGCGGCGGCGACCCGCGCGTCTTCGCCCAGCGCGGCCGGCTGCTCGTCGATGGCGATCGCACCTTCGTGCAGTCGCTCGATGGGAGCGTGCGGATTCCGGTGCTTTTCAACGCGTTGGCGGCCGCCAAGCGGGCGCGGCTCGTCCTCACCATTCCCGGAACCAAAACCATCGAGCTGGCGTCTCTGGGCAAACCGACGATTACGATCACGCCGCTCAACGCGCCCGAACTGGTGACGTTCAACGGCCCGCTCACGTACCTCCATCGCATTCCGTTGGTCGGAACGCCGCTCAAGCGGACCGTGGCGGTGGGCGTGTCGCGACGGTTCCCGTTCCACACCCAACCCAACATGGATGCCGGCGCGATGCTCGTGCGCGAGGTTCACGGAACGGTTACGCCCGGCCGAATCGCCCGAATCGCGCTGGAAAGCTACGCCGATGCGGGTTGGCTCGCCGAAACCGGCGAGCGCCTCGCGGCACTGTATCGCGAACACGTCGGGGCGGCGGACCGGATGGCTGAATCGCTTCTGACCCTAGCTGGGTAGAAGAGAGCGCTCGTGCAAATCTCGATCGTGATCGCTACCAAAGACCGCGCCCGGTACCTCGAACGCGCGCTGGCGTCGTTCGAAGGCCAGGCCGGCGCGCCGGAGTTCGAGGTCGTCGTCGTCGACAACGGATCCGGCGACGATACGGCCGCGGTCGCGCAACGCCAGAACGCGCGCGCGCGCTTTCCCGTAGCCTATCTCTACGAAGCCGAACCCAATCGCGGAAAAGCGCGTAACCGCGGGATCGCCGTCGCTCGCGGCAAGCTGATCGTTTTTTGCGACGACGACGTGCGCGCGCCGGCACGCTGGTTGCGGGCGCATGCAGCGGCTCACGCCGGCGGCGCGCCGACGGTCGCGAACGGGCCGATCCTGAACGTCGCCTCCTACGATGCGGCCCCCCGGCCGTCGCTCGCAAACTACTCGCGGGCGTTTCTCTGCACGTGCAACGCGTCCGTGCCGCGCGCGCTGCTGGTCGAAGTGGGTGGATTCGACGAAGGCTTCGATCTGTACGGCTGGGAGGATACGGAGTTGGGCGTGCGCTTGCGCGCGGCCGGCGCAGGTTGGAAGTTCGCTTGGACGGCGGCGATCTGGCACATCAAGCCGCCCGACGAAAATACGCTCGAAGTCGAAACCCGTAAGGCAGTCGAAAAAGCCCGGATGGCGCGGCGTTTCGTCGAGAAGCATCCGTCGAAGCGCGCGCGGATGGCGACCGGCGTTCACGCGCTCAACGCCGTGCGGGCCCGTTACCTGCTCCCCGACGCTCTGTTGGCGATGTACGCCGGCGTAGCCACCGGCCAGCGAGTTCCCGGCTGGATCAAACGAGCGGCGCGCACCCAGTTCCTCGACGGAATGTACGCGCGCGAGCTGGCGCGCGCCCCGGCTCCGCCGGAAACGTGACCCGCGCGCTGCTCTACTGCGCGGGCGGTGGAATCGGCGATTCGCTGGTCGCATCCGTGGTCGCCCGCGCGCTGCACGGTCGTTTTGACACGGTCGACGCTCTGGCGTTGCCCGGGCATCGCAAAACCCTCGAACGCGTTCCCGACCTCGACGGCGTGCTGGTCGACGAAGGCGGCGACGAACGCGTCCTAGCGCGAACGCTCGCGGCGGCCGAGTACGACGCCTGCGTCGTCACTTGGGCGACGTCGCGCACGGCCCGCGTTCCGCAGGCCGCGAAAATCGCGATTCGCGTCGGCCAGGCACGCCGTCTTTACTCGTACCGTTTTACCCATCGGGTGGTCGTGCGCAGTGAAGACGGCGACGTCACCTCACACTGGTCCGACATCCTATTGGACTACGCCCGCGCGCTCGGCTGCGACACCGCAGATCGCGGCTACCGATTCGAGCCGACCGCGGATGACGAACGCGATGCGCGGGCGACGGCGGAGGCGGCGGGAATCGCTCTTTCGCAACGCCCAGGAAGTTTCGTTATCCTCAATCCATGCAACGCGATCGCTTCGCAGGTGGCGAACTGGCCGACGCGCGGCTGGACGGCGCTAGCGCGCGCGCTGCGCGCGCGATTCGAGGTGCCCGTTCTGATCGCCGGGGGACCCGCCGACGCCGGGATCGCGCGGGAGATCGCCGGCCAGAGCGGCGACGGGGTAGAATCCGTAGCCGGCCGGCTGGGCATCGGCGCCTTCGGCGCGCTCGCGCGCCAAGCCCGGGCCTTCGTCGGCATCACGACCGGTTCGATGCACGTCGCTGCGGCGGTCGGTTGCCCGACGGTCGGGATTTTTCCGTTTCAAAGCGACTTTCCGGAGCGCTGGGCGCCCCTAGGCCCGCAAACTGCGGTGGTGCGGCCATTCTATCGCTGCCATCGCGGCGATACGAAGGAACGCTGCGCCGATTACGCGTGCGTTGCCGAGCTGGACGTCGCGCGCGTGCTCGCCGCGCTGGATTCGTTGACGTGAAAGCGACGATTCAACTCTGTACGTACAACCGGGCCGCCCTGCTCGAACGGGTCCTGGATGCCTGCTTCGAGCAAACGGTTCCCGCCGATGCGTACGAAGTCGTTCTAGTCAACGACGGATCGACCGACGCGACCGCGGCGACGATCGAGCGCGCGCGAGCGCGGGCCGCCTGTCGTTTCGTCGTTGTCGACCAGCCGAACTCGGGACTCGCAAAGGGACGCAATGCGGGAATTGCACGAGCTTCCGGCGAGCGGATCGCGTTCATCGACGACGACGTGCTGGTGCTGCCGAACTTCGTGGCCGAGCACCTTCGCTCGCATGCCGCGCACCCGCAGGCCATCGTCCGCGGCGGCGCGATCGACGTTCAAAGCTTCGACGACCTTCCACCACCGGTCTGGAGCATCCGCAACTACAGTGGAAACTATTTCTGGACGACCAACGTGTCGCTTCCGTTGGCCACGATTCGGGCCGTCGGCGGGTTCGATGAAGCGTTTGCCGAGTACGGTTGGGAAGACATCGACGTGGGCTTGCGCCTGCGCGCGCGCCGCGTGAAGGCGATCTTCAATCCGAAGGCGCTGGCCTATCACTACAAGCCGCGACCGCGCAGCCTGCAGGTCGAAAAAATGGTGAACCAGGCGCGCGCGCAAGCTCGCACGGCGGTCCGGCTAACGCGGCTGCACCCGACCTGGCGCGCGTATTTGGCAACCGGTCTCAATCCCGTGCAGCGGCGCGCTCACGCGGTCGCGCGGGGCTTGGGCTGGCCGAAACGCCTCGCGCGGCGGATCGGCGACGTTTCGACGGACCGGCCGCTCGACGACGCAGAACTCCGGGCGGCCCGCGCCCTCGCCAACGAAGCGTATTTCGCGGAGCTGGAACGGGCCGCCGTCGCGCCGGCATGACGCGCAAGATTCTCCTCTCGCGAACCGATCGGATCGGCGACTTGATTCTGTCCACCCCGGCGATCGCCAGCGTGCGGGCTTCCTTTCCCGACGCTGCCGTGACGATGGTCGTGAGCCCGTACAACCGGGTGGTGATGGAACGAAACCCCGACGTCGACGAGCTGCTCGTGCTGCCGCGGGAAGTCAGGCCCCAGACCTTCGGGCGAATGCAAACCGGGTACGATCTCGCGATCGCGCTCGCGCCCCGCACGGTCGACTTGCAACTCGTCGGCGCCACTCGAGCGAAGCTGCGCGTCGGCTACACCTACGAGCGCCGCTGGTTCGCGCGCCTGACCGCGCCCCTGTACGTCGACCGTTTGATGATCTCGGAGGCCGATCCCGAGCTGTGCGAACGGGAACCCCAGCGCGTCGTGCGTCACGAGGTGGTGCAGTTGCTCGACTTGGCCGCCCTGGCCGGCGCGCGAACGCGCGTCGACCGGCTCGCGCTCGACGTCTCGGAGGCAGACCGGGTCGTCGCGCGGACGCTGCCGGAGCGCCCGATCGTGGTGCACCTGGGAGCGCGCTGGTTTCGGGACGGCAGTACGCTGCCCACGGCGCTCGCGATCGTGCAGCGGTTGGCGGCGTTTGGTCCGGTGGTCGTCACCTGTGCGCGGGAGTGCGAAAACGTTGCCCCGGCTTTCGAGGCCACCGGCAAGGTCGACCGGCTATTACGCAGCCTGCCGTTTCACCAATGGGCCGCAGTCTTCGAACGCGCGCGCGTCGTCGTGACGGTCGATACCGGTGCGACACATGTCGCAAGCGCCGTCCGCAGGCCCACGGTCGTTGCGTTCGAACACCGCTATTTCCGGCTGAACTCGCAAGAGTGGGCGCCGTACGGCGTACCCCACGAACTCGTGCGTAAGCCGGCGAACGACGACGCCGCGTCGCTCGCGCATTTCGGCGACGAAATCGTCGACGCCGTGGCCCGCTTGAACGTACATGCCTGATACTTCCGACCAGCTCGACGTCTCCGTCGTGATACCGACGTACAACCGGCTCGACACCCTGGCGCACGTCGTCCCCACGCTGTTGGCCTCCGACCTGGCGCCGGAACGATTCGAACTGCTCGTTTGCGACTCCAACTCGACCGACGGCACGGCCGCATACTTGGCCGCAGTTGCCGCCGAGCATCCCAACGTTCGCCATTTGCCCGGAGCGTACGGCGGTCGCGCGGCCGCGCGCAACGCGGGCATCGCGGCCGCTTCGGGGACGGTGGTGGTGTTCAACGATGCGGATATCTTGGCGTCGCCCGATCTGCTCGCGCGGCACCTCGAGCATCATCGGCAACGCCGTGGAATCGCGGTCGTCGGCTGGGAAGTTCAGGTGAAAAACCTCGACGACTACGCGCGCAAACGCGACCACCCGACCGAACGGGGTCACCTGCACCCGCCATCGCGCAAGCGGCTCTCGTGGCTTTATTTTCTTACGGGAAACGCGTCGGTCCGGCGCGAGGACCTGCTGCGCGCCGGCGGCTTCGACGAGAGTTTTACGGGATACGGGCACGAGGATTTGGAGCTCGGCTACCGTCTCAGTAAAGCCGGTATCGAGATCGTCTACGAGTCGCGCGCGGTAAACTACCACTGCCAAGACGTGGCGCTGGGCGACCAGGTGGAAAAGATGCGGCTGGCCGGCCGTTCGACGGTCCGTTTCTATCGCAAGCACCCCGATTTCGCGGTGCGGCTCAACCTCGGAATGACGCCCGTCTCGCTGGGTCTGCATGCGTTGTTGACCCGCGCGCCGTATTTGCTCGGATACTTCGACAAACGCGCCGGCAAGTCGAAGTTCGCGCGCGATCTCGTGCAGCAGTACTATTACGTCTCGGGCATCAAAGAGGCTTTGGGACCGCGGAAAGAAGGCGATGGATAAAACCAGGAAGGTTTCGTGCGGAGAATTGCGCGCCGGCGACGAGGCCGCTCGCGTGGAACTCAACGGCTGGGTCAACCGCCGGCGCGATCACGGCGGCCTAATTTTCGTCGATCTACGCGACCACCAAGGGGTAACCCAGGTCGTTTTCGATCCGCAGGACTCGAGCTTCGCGCAGGCCGAGCACCTGCGTCACGAAGACGTGCTGCGCCTGGTAGGAACCGTACGGCGCCGCCCGGCCGGGACCGAAAACGCGCGCCTCGCCACCGGCGACGTGGAGGTGCGCGTCGACGAGCTCGAGATCCTCAATCGCTCGCAGGTACCCCCGTTCGGCGTGAACTCCGACGACCCGGTCGACGAAAATTTACGGATGGAGTATCGGTATTTGGATTTGCGGCGTTCGCGGATGCAATCCAATTTGCGAACCCGCCATCGCATGCTCAAGGCGATGCGCGACTTTTTCGACGCGCGCGGCTTCGTCGACATCGAGACGCCGATGCTCATCAAGTCGACTCCCGAGGGAGCGCGCGACTACCTCGTCCCGAGCCGCGTGCATCCCGGCACGTTCTACGCGCTTCCGCAGTCGCCGCAGATGCTCAAGCAGATCCTGATGGTTGCGGGTTTCGGACGCTACACCCAAATCGCGCGCTGCATGCGCGACGAAGACTTGCGGGCCGACCGGCAGCCCGAGTTTACCCAAATCGACGTCGAGATGTCGTTCTGTTCGCAAGACGACGTTCTCGAAACGATGGAATCGTGCATGCGCCACGTCTGGAATGCCGCACTGGGCGTCGACCTGCCCGCGTTCCCGCGGCTCACCCACGAGGAGGCGATCGCCAAATACGGCCTCGACAAGCCCGATCTGCGGTTCGGACTCGAACTCGTCTCGGTGGGAGAAACGTTTAAGGGTTCGGAGTTCGTGGTTTTCGCCGGCGCGCTGGCCCGGGGAGGCGACGTCGTCGCGCTGCGCTATCCGGGCGGCGCGGCGCTGTCGCGGCGCGACTTCGACGCGCTCACCGAAACCGCCAAAACGTTCGGTGCGAAGGGCATGGTTTGGGTCGCACTCGGAAGCGACGGCGTGAAGTCCTCGGCGGCGAAGTTTTTGAGCGAGGGCGACGTTGCGGCCGTCCGGACGGCGACCGCCGCCGAGACGGGGGACGCCGTGCTGCTGTTTGCCGACGCGCGGACGCTAGCGTACGCGGTGGCGGGACGGATGCGTAACGAGATCGGCGAGCGCTGTGGTTTGCGCGATCCGGAAAAGTTCGCATTTTGTTGGGTGACCGGATTTCCGTACCTCGAAATCGACGAAGCGACCGGCAAGCCGGCGCCGGCTCACCATCCGTTTACCGCGCCCGCTCCCGGGCAGTGGGAGTTGATCGAGCGCGATCCGATGCAAATGCGTGCGCAGCACTACGATATGGTGCTCAACGGTTACGAGCTCGGTTCGGGATCGATTCGCATTCACAAATCGGAGTGGCAGCGCAAGATCTTCGAGATGTTGGGGATGACTCCCGAGCAGATCGAAGCACGGTTTGGTTTCTTCTTACGCGCGCTCGACTACGGCGCACCCCCGCACGGCGGGATGGCGCTGGGAATCGACCGGATGGTGATGGTTGCCTGCGCCGAGGAGAACATCCGCGAGGTGATCGCCTTTCCAAAAAACCAAGTCGGACGCGACCTGATGATGGACGCCCCTTCGCCCGTCCCCGACAGTTTGCTGCGCGACCTTCACTTACGGACGACGGCGCCGAAATGACGGCGAGCGCATGCGGACGCACGGCCTCGTAATCGTTCTCGCATTGTTGTCGGCGGGATGCGCGAGCGCGCACCGCGCGAGCACTGCCGGCTCGTCCTCACCGGAGCTTTCGCCGCTGCAGTCGTGCGAAACGCGCGAACTCAAACTCGCTGGGGCCGACGTCGTGGTGACGGCCAACGCCGACGGGTCGGCGGCGACGATCCAGGTCGCCGGCGCACCGAGTGCGACCGCCCGCAAGGCGGCGCTAGGGGCGGCGCGGAGTGCCTTCGGCTGCCCTCGGCGCGACCTTCAGACGGTCGCGCATCAGTCGAAGTGGGGATTGGTCACGTGGACCGACCCCTGCGGGCACCCGGTCTCCGGCTCTTCGTCTCATTAGAAGCCGGGCGGCCGGCGGAATCGAGGATCGCTCGCGCCCGCGAAAAGATTGCGTCGAACATCGGCATCGTCAATACGCCGGTATTCGTATTCTGACGACTGGGATGGTACGAAGCGATGACGGCGATCGTGCGATCGCCGCGCGTCGCCGTCGCTTCGAAACCGTGGCCGAATGTCGGCTTGAGCGGGTCCAACGCGTAACCGCCGGCCCGCAGCACGTTGAGGATCGCCGCGAAACCGATCGCCCCGAGCCCGATCGCGACGCGTAGCCGCTCGAGCGCTTCGAACTCTGCGACCAGATACGGAAAGCAATTCCGTAATTGTGCCGGCGTGGGTTTGTTCTGCGGCGGAGCGCACCGCAATGCGGCGGTGATCAAGCAATCCCGCAGCACGAGGCCGTCCTCGCGGTCGACCGCGAGCGGCTTCGAAGCGAAGCCCGCGCGATAGAGTGCGGGATAGAGGAAGTCGCCCGACGCGTCGCCGGTAAAAGGGCGGCCGGTCCGATTGCTCCCGTGTGCGCCGGGTGCGAGGCCCACGACGATCGTTCGTGCGCGCGCGTCGCCGAATGCGGGGACGGGACGCCCCCAGTACGTGCAAGCGAGGTGCGCGCGTTTCTTTTCGGCAGCGACGCGCGCCGTGTAGGCGCGCAGTTCGGGGCAGCGGGTGCAGCCCACTACCGCCCGCTCGATGGCCGTCAACGTCTGGAGGTCGAGCGACTTTTTCACGCTCGAGCGATATTCGCCGCGTGCGATGATGGATTCCCATGGCCGTTGCTTCCGTCGCCGAGCGGGATCGCAGCGCGAGTTTCGATCGGTCCGGTATCGGGCTGCTCGCGATCGCGCACGTGTTCAACGACGCCAATCAAAGCGTGCTTCCGGCAATCATTCCGTGGCTGATCGCGCATCGCGGGTTGACGCTTACCGCCGCGGCGACGCTCGTACTGGCGATGAACGTTTCGTCGTCAATCGTGCAGCCGCTGTTCGGCTACCTTTCGGACCGCCGGTCGCTGGCGTGGGTCATTCCGGTCGCTTTGCTGCTCGCGACCGCGGGAACGGCGGCAATCGGGTTTTCCCCGACGATGCCGCTCATGCTCGCCGGCGCGTTGGTTTCCGGGATCGGAATCGCGGCCTTTCACCCCGAGGCGTCCCGGTTCGCCAACTATTTCGGCGGCGCGCGGCGCGCCACCGCAATGAGTTGGTTCACGACGGGCGGCTACTTGGGCTTTGCGGTCGGACCGATCGTCGTCACCCCTTTGCTGCTCGCGTTCGGATTGCACGGAACGGCCTTTTTACTGGTTCCCGGCGCGATTCTGGCCGTGTTGCTGGCGCGCGACCTGCCCCGTTTCGAGCGCGCCCGATCGCGCGCTCACGGTACGGGACGGCACCCCGGAGGGCGCGACGATTGGCGCGGATTCTCGATCCTCGGAGTCGTCGTGGCCTTACGTTCGACCGTGTTCTTCGCAGCGGTGACGTTTGCGTCGGTGTTCGCGATCGCGGTGACGCACGTCGACAAGGCTTTGGGGGCGGTGGCGCTCGCCGCGATGCTGTTGGGCGGCGCCTTCGGGACGCTTTGGGGCGGCCGGTTGGCCGACCGGTTCGATCGCCGTCGCGTCGTCACCGTCTCGCTGGCGTTCGCCGTTGCGTTTGGATCGGCCATCGCCCTTGCCGGTCGATTCGTGCCGGCATTTGCCGTTTTCGTGGCGCTGGGGATCGGCTTCGGCATCGCGCTCGGGCTGTCGGCGGGCGTGATCGTCGTCATGGGACAAGAATATCTTCCGCAGCGGATCGGAATCGCATCGGGCCTGACGCTCGGCCTCTCCGTGACGATCGGCGGCTTTGCCGCCCCGCTGTTCGGCGCGATCGGCGACCGTTACGGGCTCGTCGCCGTCTTCGCCGCCGCGGTAATTTTCGGCGTCCTCGCGTTGGGCGCGTCGCTGTTCTTGCCGCAGGCTCACTCGATGCCGGGAAAGCCGAGCCGCTCGAGCGCGGCGTAGGTCACGATGCCGGCCGCAGTCGACAGATTGAGACTGCGCACCCCGTCCGCCCGCATCGGAATCCGCAGCGTTCGGTCCGCGTAACGGGCGAGCACGCCCGGCGGCAAGCCCTGCGTTTCTTTTCCGAAGACGAGGACGTCGCCAAACGCAAACGGCGCGCTCGCGTATCCGCGTTGCCCGCGCGTCGAGAAGAACCAGCGGCCCATCGCGGCCGTCGCATTGAGGAACGCATCCAGCGACGGATGCACGACGACGCCGAGGCGATTCCAATAGTCGAGTCCGGCGCGCTTGAGTTCGCGGTCGTCGATGCGGAAGCCGAGCGGTTCTACGAGGTGGAGCGCGCAGCCGGTGGCCGCGCACAAGCGTGCGACGTTGCCGGTGTTAGGCGGGATCTCCGGCTCGACCAAGGCGAGGTGGAGCGGAACGCTCGGCAGCGTTTCGAGCCGCGTGATCCGATCGCGCGGTTGCGCTCCCATCGGCACGGACTAGGCTGCCGGCGAAGCGAGCACGCCGGCATAGTCGATGCCTTTGGGCGCGACGACGTACGCCACGCCCTCGTTGCGCTGCCAAAGCGCTTCGATCGCGGCGCGCGGATAGACGACCCGCACGTTGGGGGCTGCCGGATCGTTGATCGCGCAGTCGCCGCCGGAGGTGAATCCGCAGAGGACGGCCAGATGCCCGTCGGAGCGTTCCAACGGCGCGCCGGGCAGTTCGCCCGCGCGCCACGAGTAGGAAATGGCGATCGGCAGGTTTCGTTCGACGAGGCGCTGCGCGTGATCGAGGTTTTGCAGGTGGGCGACGACGCCGCGCAATCCCAGACTGCCGCTGTAAGCGACGTTGAACGTCCAGTTGCCGGTGCCGTTGTACGCGCGATCGAACACGGCCCGAGCGGTGACGTCGAGCGGAACGTCGATGCCGTGATACGCGTGGATCATGGCCAGGCTTGCCGGACTGCACCATCCGCGCTCGTCTTCCAATCCGTACTGCGAGCGCGCCGGGACGTCCAGGATCAACGCTCCGCGGGCGTACGGCAGCGACGGCCGCGGACGCTGCGGAGCCGAAAACGCGATCAGCTCGAATTCGACGTCCGGTGCGCGGACGTCGATTCCGTCAAATGGCTGCTCGGCCCGAATGGCATCCACGTCGACGTGCACGCCGTCGTGGTCGAGGCTAAACGATTTCGAACCGGTGGGATGCCACTGCGCGTACGCGATCCAGCCGGTCGCCGGAACGTGGGCGCGCAGCAGCCGGAACTCGATCTGGCCGGCCGGCGCGAACGTATTCCAGCTCAGCACGCCGCCGCGTGCGGGCTCGAAGAGCAGGCGCGCACCCTCGCGCGCATCGGTCGTTTGAGCGAATCCGCTAGCGCTTAAATGCTCCACTGCCACGCATTCCAGGTGTCGCCCAAAAAGGGGGAGGGACGGTAGTTCTTAACGTCGCGATTGATCGCCGTAAAGCTGCGCTCCCAGGTGAAAAACACCGCCGGAACCAGTCCTCGAATCCGTTGTTCTTCGCGTTGGTAGAGCGCTTTGCGGCGTGCCGGATCGAAGGTCCGCGCGGCCGCCGAGCTGGTGGCGTTGACGATGGGGTCGTCGAGCCACGACGTGTTCGCTCCGTTGGGGGGAATGAAAGCGCCGTTCCAGTTGCCCGCATTGTCGGGATCCGGACCGTTGGTATCGATCGACCATTCCAGATCGTATTTGCCGGTGTAAAGGGGACCGGTCTGAGCGAACATTTGGTTGGCGGGATAGTTGCGGATCTGCACGTCGATGCCCAGCCCGCGAAGCATCGACTGAATCAGGACTTCGGACTGTTCGTTTTCCTGGTGACCGATCGTGGCGGAGAGCGTCAACTGCAGCGCCGCATCGTCCGCCCGCAGCATGCCGTCGGAGCTGGGGCGCCAGCCCGCCGACGCGAGCAGCCGGCGGGCGTCGCCGGGATCGTAGCGATAGAACGGCAGCGTCGGAGCGGCCCAGGATTGAGGAAAGATATCGGAAACCGCGGGCTGGTCGATGCCGTGGTATACCGTGTCCTCGATGCGCTTCCAGTTCACCCCTTCGGCAATGGCGCGGCGCACGCGCACGTCGCGTAAAAACGGCCGGCGCAGATTGATGCCCAGATGGCGCCAGTTGGCGGTCAGCTGGTGGGCGACGACGATTCCGGCGATACTGGGAAGCCGTGCGATCGCGTTGGAGTTCACGTTGGGGTAAACGTCGATTTCGTGGGTTTGGAGCTGCGCGAAGAGCGTATTGACGTCCGGCACGATCTTCCAGTCGATCTCCTTGAGTTTGGGCGGACCGCGAAAGTACCGGGGATTCGGTACGAACTGCAGCGACGATCCGCGATTCCACGCGCGCAAAAGGTAGGGCCCGCTCGAGAGCGGCCGGCTATTGAAATCGGCTGCATTGAGATTCGGAAGGTTGGCCAAGACGTGGGCCGGCAAGGGAGGGTATCCGGCGCCGCCCATTGCGAGAATGCCCAGGGCCGCGACCGAAGGGCGCTTGAGACGGATCACCAGCGTGTATGGGTCCGGGGCTGCGGCAGAAGCAATGTCGTCCCACCCGTAGCGCGTCTTGACGTTGTTGCGCGGGTTCGCGACGGCTCGATACGTGAACAGCCAGTCGGCTGCGGTCAGCGGTGCGCCGTCGGCCCAGCGCACGCCCTTGCGGAGGTGAACGACGATCGTCTTTCCGTCGGGGGCAATTCCGCCGTTGCGCGGCGACGGCACCGCGGTGGCGAGGTCGGGAACGTAGTTGCCGTTGCGGTCGTAGCGCAGGACGAACGAAAAAAGCAGGCCGGAAATTTCGTCGGCCGCCGCGCTGTGCGCGTACATGAGGTTGAGACTGTCGGGTTCTTCGGTTTCGCCGATGCGAAGCACGCCCGGAATCGTCCAGGAGTTATGCGCGCCCCCGGACGGCGGCCGCTTGGCGCACGCGTTGGCCGCGAGCAGCGCGCACGCCGCGCCGATCGCAACGCGCGCGAGCGCGCCGTTCACGCCGGCGCGTCCGCTCGCAGCGGCTTGCGTTTGACCAGGTGCGGCGCGATCGCGTCGTAGAGCGCGCGCGCACCGAAGCGCACGACGTCGTCGGCGGGCAGGCCCGTTTCGTCGTGCGCGCGGGCGATTTCGGCGCGGGCACGATCCTCGGAGAGCCCGCGCGTGTTGAGCGCGACGCCGATGACCGGCGCCGGCTTGACCGTCGCCAGAAGCGCCTCGTGGATTTCGATCGATCGGCGGTAGCTCAGCGTGGGCGTCGCGTAGTCTTCGATCGCCGTGCGGAGCGGTTCGCAGACGAGAATCAACGCGTCGGGCGCGCAGCCGAACATCAGCGCGAGGGTGACCGGCGCGTACGCGGGATGGTTGATCGCACCCTGACCCTCGACGACGATCGGGTCGCCGCCTTGGCTGGCCGCGTAGAGGACCAGTTGCTCGGCGGCACCGGGCGCAAAATCGGCGATCACGCGGTCCACCGAGATTCCCCAGCCGGCGATCGCGATGCCGGTTTGACCCGTCGGCACGAACCGCGCGGCGGGTTTTCCGGCCGCGTGGGCCGCGCGCACCAACTCCAAAGAGACGCTCATCTTGCCGACCGCACAGTCGTTGCCGACCGTGAGCAGAATCGGCGCTTCGACGCCGTACACCGCGCCGCCGAACAGCGGAACGTCGGGCGGTTTGCGCACGTCCCAAATCGTCGCTCGCGATCGCATTGCCGCGGCCGCGAACTCGCGGTCGTCGGCCAGCAAATCGTGCAGGCCGCTGACGATCTCGAGACGCGCTTCGATCGCGTCGAGCACCGCGCGCCGCCACGGAGGCGGGAGCGCGCCGCCCCGCGGGGCCGTTCCGATCAGCAGCGCGGTGGGGCCGTACTGCAGGCCCTCGGCGACGCTGCCGACGATCGGCGCGTCGTTTTCCAAGTGAGGCAACAGTTCGCGCACGCGTTTGCCCGCATTGGTTGGATCGACGACGGCGACGACTTCGTCGGAACCGTAACGAATGACGCCATGCGCGGTCTTTGCATCGATCGCAAACCGTTCGGGCGCCAGGATGAGATAGCGGCGCGTCACGCGGACACGGCTTGCGTTACGCCGATTCCCGGCGCGGTTGGAAGGATCAGCTTCCCTCGCTCGTAAGTGACGCCGACGAAGGGGTCGCGCGCCGTCAGAAACGGCCCGTCGATGTCGGCCCAATCGACCAGCGGCGAAATGTGAGCGGCGGCGGTCGAGCAGACTGCGCTTTCGACCATGCACCCGAGCATGACTTTCAAGCCCATCGCGCGCGCCGTGTGAATCATTGCCAGCGCCGGCCGCAGGCCGCCGGTTTTGGCCAGCTTCACGTTGACGCCGTCGACGCAACCGTAGAGTCGCGGCAGGTCGGCCGCGACCAACGAATCTTCATCGGTGACGATCGGAATGCCGACGCGTTCGCGGACGGCGCGCAACTGGTCCGGCCGGCCGGCCGGAACGGGCTGTTCGCAAAACTCGATGTCGAACCGGGCCAGTTCGCGCAAGATCCGGACGGCCGTTTCGACGTCCCAGCCTTCGTTGGCGTCGATCCGAATCGTCCCGCGATAGCGCTCCCGAATCAGCGCAATCGTCTCGACCTGTTCCGCCGGCGTTCCGCGGCCGAGCTTCACTTTGAGAATCGGATGGTCGCCTACCTCGGCTACTTTTTGCAGCGTGGTCTCGGGATCGGCGATGCCGATCGTGAACGACGTGACCGGCGTCAAGGCGGGATCGAGACCGAAGAGCTCGTACAACGGCTTGCCGAGTTCTTTGCCGATCAGATCGTGAAGGGCGAGGTCGAGCCCGGCGCGCGCCGCCGCCGGGATCCCTTCGTGCAGCAGCGCCTCCAAACGGAACGGATCGGATGCGGCGAGCGGGTGAGTCCGGAAATACTCGACCACGCTTTCGACCGACTCGCCGTATCGCTCCACCGGCGCCGCCTCACCGATACCTTCGCGGTCGCCCGCGCGAACGCGGACCAGTGCGGTGCGCGATTCGGTTTCTTCCCCGCGCGCGATCGCGAATGGGTGCACGAGGGGAAGTTCGAGCGGCGTAACCGAGACCGTCAGTGCGGGCATCCGAGGAGAGTCTGATTTACGAGCAGCCTTTTCCTTTGATGGCTTCGACGATCGGCGATCGCACGCGATACGGTCTGCCGGCGTGATCGTGGCGCGCGCTTTCACCCAGCGTCCGGGCGGCGTGTCGCTCGGAGCCGCGTATCACCCGTCGCTCCTCGGCGTCGTCGTAGAAGGGGCACGCCTGCGCCGCTAGGCGCCGCTCGCTCGCGCGCGCTTCGACGGCATGATCGATTTCGTGCCCCAGTCCCAGCGCCGGCGATTGGCGTCCTCCCCCGCCGACGCGCAGGGCCGAGTACGGATCCCAGGCGATCGTATCGGTGCGGGGATCGAAGTGATCGTCGTTGCGGTGGTTGATCGTCAGCCGGTACGTTCGCCCGGCGCTGTGTTCGAGCCGCGCGAACAGCCGGCGTTCGATCCGTTCGTGAGATAGGCTTTGGCTTCGCGATAGGCATGGTCGGCGACGCGCGGCACGCGCAACGATCCGTGACGGACGTAGGGAGCGCGGCGTTCCGCAATCGCGCAGTACATGGCCGGCGGCCATCCCGCGCTTTTAGCCGATGCCTAGGGCTTGCGCCGGGCGGCGCTAACACGAACCGGCGTCTAAATCAAGTCCTTGACCGCGGTGGTACGGTAGAGGGGCTCGACTGCGCGTAGCGCGCACCGTGCTTAGGTGCCGAGCCGATATAGACACCTAGGGAGCACCAGCTCCGGATACGACGGGCTGGCCGAGTTTGCAAGAGCTTGCCGGACCGGCGCCCGGGCCGCACCCACCTGCGAGACGCAGGTTCGATTACCAGGCGCGGCAGACGCTACGTGCGGTTGGGCTCGACGCGCTCGTCGAGAAGGACTTTCGATTGACCGCGCGGCGCGTCGCTATCGACGGCGCGAGCGCGTCCGGCGCAGAGCGCAATCGCCTGGACCGCCACCAATCGCGAGAGCGCTCCGAACGCGCCGTCGCCGCGCGGACCGAGCAACGCAAACTCGTCGAGCGGATCGCCGACGACGTAGGCCGAACTGCCGGCCGCTCGCGCGGCGCGCAGCGGACGCGCGACGATCGAGCGCGACAGCGCATCCACGATGCCGACGATCGCGCAGGAACGGTCCAAAATTGCGGCGCTGCCGTGCAAGAACTCGCCCGCAGCGAACCCTTCGGCCGCGACGTAGCTGGCTTCTTTTAACTTGAGGGCGGCCTCGCGCGCGATCGGCAGTCCGTACCCGGCACCCACGACGATGACGCTGCGCTGGCGCACGATGTGGGCGGCGCGTTCGCCGACCCCGGCGAGCCCGTCGCCTTCGAGCCAGCGCTCGACCTCGTCCGCGATTGCGTGAAGCGCGGCCGCACGGTCGCCGGTGTGCGCGGCCAACGCGTCCGCCGCCCACAGCAAAATTGCCGCCGTCGCGGTGACGCTCTTGCTCGCCGGAACGGCGCGCTCGATGCCGGCGGCCACGTCGACGACGGCGTCGGCGCGCCGGGCCAAGGTCGAGTCGCGTCCGTTGGTCAGCGCGATCAGGAGCGCCGGCGCGAGCGCGTCGAGCGCGTGCAGCAAGTCGTCGGATTCACCGCTTTGCGAGCACGCGACGATCGCCGCGCCGGCGTACGCGGCCGCTTCGAGCGGTGCCTCGGTGGCCGCCAGCGCGCGCGCGCGAAATCCTCGCCGCCGCAGCGCGAACGCGCCCAACTGAGCGGCAAAGAGCGAACTGCCGCTGCCCAGCAGTACGACGTCCCGGCCGGCGATCGCGCGCGCCAGACGCGTCGCTTCGCCGGAACGAGCGATCCCACGCCAAACGTGCGGCTGCTCCCGAATCTCGGCTTCGAAGTGCGTGCCGGTCACGCGGCGTTTAGGCGCGGCGGCCGTCGATCGCCGCGAGGGCGATCCGCCAGGATTGCAGCGCGGCACGCACGTCGACGATCTTCGCGTCGCCCGAAGGCTCGTCCAAACACAGATGGCCGCGAAATGCGGGGAAGTTCCGGAGCGTATCGCCGATCGAGCGTTCGGTTTGGTCGCCGACGTCGCTCCACAGCAGGACGGTGTTGGCGGCCAATTCCGCCGGGTCGCTCGCGCCGTCGAACGCGCGCGGGTCGGGCCCGAAGCGCAACCATGCCGAATCGGCCTCTTTGCAGACGCGCTTGCAGTCGAGGGCGGCGGCGGCGAAGGTGCCCGGCGCGTTGCGCACGGCGAGCGTCACGTTCGAAGCTTTCGCCAGCGCCGTCGCCGCGTTGAGAAGCGCCAACTGGTCGCTCCACGAGCGTTCCGTTTCCCGCGCGAGCGGGGCCGCCACCAACGGCGCACCGAGCGCCACCGCACGCTCGAGCGCGCCCGCCATCGCGTCGCCCGATGCCGCGAAGAACTCGGGATCGGCGATCGCCGCGATGCTCAGCCCCCGGTCGGCGGCCATCTTCTTGACCTGTGCGAGGTAGTCGTCGTCGCCCCGCGGAAAGTGCCGCACGTCCAACACGACGCCGTCGCAAGCGAGCTCGCCGGCGCAAAGGTCGATAAACTCGAGTTGGGTGAGATCGCCGCGTTCGATGCAGCGGTGGAGCGCCCCGCTCGCGCATGCCAACTTCATCGGCGTCGGGGTTCGACCGCCTCGCGCATCATTCTTGCTCGCAGAGGTTCTCCCGTAAAAATATGAGCTCGCACGAATCATGAAAATCGCCGTCGGTGCCGACCATGCCGGCTTCGAATACAAAGACCGGATCGCGCAGATCTTGCGCGCGGGAGGTCACGAGGTCCTTGACTTCGGGACGCACGACGCGACGCCGGTCGACTATCCGCAGTACGGCTACGCCGTCGGCGAGGCAGTCGCGAGCGGCCAAGCCGATCGCGGGATCGTCGTTTGCGGATCGAGCCTCGGGATCGCGATGGCCGCCAACAAGGTTCCCGGGATTCGCTGCGCGCCGGTAGCCGAGCCGTACTCGGCCGAGCTCGCGCGCCGGCACAACGATTGCAACGTGATGGCCTTTTCGGAACGGTTGACCGGTTGGGAAATGATCGAGCGGATGCTGCAGGTGTATCTCGAGACTCCTTTCGACGGCGGCCGGCACGCGCATCGCGTCGAGCAACTCTTCGACTTCGGCGACGCTCAACGCCAACGCACGCTCAAGGATCTCGAACGGGGCGCGGTTACCGATGCCGTAACGCCCAAAGACCTTTTGCCGAAATCGTGAAAACGGTACCGCCATGGATATCCTGACGCCCGGCCGGATCGAAGCCGAGGACCCGGAAGTCTTCGCGGCCATTGCCGGCGAGGAGCGCCGCCAAAAGGACAACCTCGAGCTGATCGCTTCGGAAAACTACGCGAGCCGGGCCGTGCGCGAAGCGATGGGCTGCGTGATGACCAATAAGTATGCGGAAGGATATCCGGGCAAGCGCTACTACGGCGGTTGCGAATACGTCGATCGCGCCGAGCTGCTGGCGATCGATCGTCTCAAACGCCTTTTCTCGGCCGAGCACGGCAACGTTCAGCCGCACTCCGGCGCGCAGGCGAACATGGCCGTCTTCATGGCGCATCTGCAGCCCGGGGATACGGTGCTTGGAATGTCGCTGGCCCACGGCGGCCACCTCACGCACGGTACGAAAGTGAGCTTTTCGGGGAAGTTGTACAACGCGGTCGCCTATGGCGTTCGCCGCGACTCCGAGTTGATCGATTTCGACGAAGTGCGCGCGCTGGCGCGCGCACACCGGCCGAAGATGATCGTCGCCGGAGCGAGCGCCTATCCGCGTACGATGGAGTACGCCCCCTTTCGCGAAATCGCCGACGAGGTCGGAGCGACCCTGCTGGTCGACATGGCGCACGTTGCGGGATTGATCGCCGCCGGCTTACATCCGTCACCGGTGCCGGTGGCCGATTTCACGACGTCGACCACGCATAAGACGCTGCGCGGCCCGCGCGGCGGGGTCATCCTTTGTTCGCAGCGTTGGGCGCAGGCAATCGACAAGAGCGTTTTCCCGGGAATTCAAGGCGGACCGCTGATGCATACGATTGCCGCCAAGGCGGTGGCGTTCGGCGAGGCGCTGCGTCCGGATTTCGCCCAGTACCAGCGGCGCGTCGTCGAGAACGCCCAGACGATGGCGCAGGAGTTCGCAGGGTCGGGTTTGCGGCTGGTCGCCGGCGGCACCGATACGCATCTATTGCTGGTCGACGTATCCGTCAAGGGTCTTACCGGAAAGGCTACCGAGGCATATCTCGACGAGATCGGCATCACGGTCAACAAAAACGCGATCCCGTTCGACCAGCAGAAGCCGATGGTCGCCAGCGGTATCCGGATCGGCACGCCGGCGATCACCAGTCGAGGTTTCGGTACCGACGAATGCCGCGAGGTGGCGCGCATCATGGTCGCAGCTTTGGCCGACATCCAAGAGCGCGCGAAGCTCGACGCACTGCGCGGCCGCGTGCGCGACCTGACCGTCCGTTTCGGCGTGCCCTAGGGAGGGTGCGCAGACGTGCGGCCGGGATGGGACGAGTATTTCATGCAGATCGCGCGCGCCGTCAGCACGCGCTCGACGTGTCCGCGCGCGGCGGTGGGCTGCACCCTCGTTCGCGAGCACCGCATTCTTACCACCGGCTATAATGGCGCGCCCCGCGGCGTCGCGCACTGCAGCGAGGTCGGCTGCACCATCGCCAACGACCACTGTCTGCGTGCCACGCACGCCGAGGCCAATGCGGTCGTGCAGGGCGCGCTCCACGGCGTGAGCCTCGACGGTGCGACCGCATACTGCACGCATCAACCCTGCGTCAACTGTTCGAAGCTGCTGATCAGCGCGGGCGTGCGGAAGATCGTCTACGACGGCAGCTATCCCGACGACGTGGCCGTCGCGCTGTTGGCCGAGGCCGGCGTCGCGCTGGTGCGTTACGCCGCGCTGGAAGCCGCGCACGGATGAGCGGCTCCGGCTGGGCCGCGGCCGCCATCTACTTCGTGACGTTCGCGATCGCCGTGCTGGTGACGTCGGTGGCGACCCCACTGATCGTCCGGCTCGCCACGCACCTCGGCGTGATCGACGACACGGCCGACGAGCGGCGCGTGCACGGCGTGCCGACGCCCCGAATCGGCGGGATCGCGGTGTTCTTCGGTTTCGCCTGCGCGCTGTTCGCCGTCCTCGGCGTCGCGCTCGCCTCGCCCTTCGCGCTGCTGCCTTCGGCGCTGCACCAATCGCACGCCAAGCAGTTCGAACTCTTGACCGACCAGTTCGCAACGGTCCACCAGCTCGTGGGACTGCTCTTCGGCAGCCTGTTGATTCTGGCCGTCGGCGTGTGGGACGACGTCATTGGGATGCGCCCGCGCAACAAGTTCCTCGCGCAAGTCCTGGTGGCGCTGATCTCCCTCTTCTACGGCTTCGTCATCCCCGGCGTCACCAACCCGTTCAACCACAATCCGAACACGAACTGGGTCGAGTTTCCGCTCTGGCTGGGAATTCCGCTGACGTTGTTGTGGTACGTCGGGATGATGAATGCGATCAACTTCATCGACGGGCTCGACGGATTGCTCGCCGGCGTGGCGGCGATCTCGAGCATTTTCATCTTCGCGATTTCGGTGCTGCACGCCAACCCGGTGGTCGCGCTGGTCGTCATCGCGCTGGCCGGTGCGGCGCTCGGATTTCTTCCGTATAATTTCAATCCGGCGCGCATTTTCCTGGGCGACGCCGGTTCGCTCTTCATCGGCTACGTGTTCGCGACCGTTTCGATCATCGGCGCCAGCAAGCAGGCGATCGCGATCAGCGTCGTCATCCCTCTGCTCGTGCTGGCGCTGCCGGTGGCCGATACGGCGGCGGTGATCGTGCGGCGGGCGCTGGCGGGCAAGCGAATCACCGAGGCCGACCGCGGACACTTTCACCATCAATTGATCTTCCGCTTCGGTTTGAACGTGCGTCAAGCGGTGCTGCTGATCTACGCCGTTTGCTTCGTCCTCGGGGTGATGGCGCTCGCGCTCTCCGGCGAATTCACCCACGTGTTTCGTCACGCTTCTTGAACGAGGTTTCATGCAGGATCGCTTAAAGGTGATGACGGTGTTCGGGACTCGCCCCGACACGATCAAGATGGCCCCCGTGGTGCGGGCGCTCGCACGGCATCCGCAAATCGACGACGTCGTCTGCGTCACCGCGCAGCATCGGCAGATGCTCGACGATCTGCTGACGATGTTCGGAATCGAACCCGACTTCGACCTCGACATCATGACCGAAGATCAGACGCTGACCGAAATCACGACGCGCGTGCTCGCGCGCCTCGAGCCGGTGCTCGAAACGTCGCGACCCGACGTCGTGCTCGTCCACGGCGACACGACGACGAGTTCCTCGGCGGCGCTAGCCGCGTTTTACCGCCGGATTCACATCGGTCACGTCGAGGCCGGTTTGCGGACGAGCGATCCGTGGCTGCCCTATCCCGAAGAAATGAACCGCCGGCTGACCGGCACGATCGCGAGCTACCATTTTTCTCCGACGTCGCTGGCGCGCGACCATCTGCTGCTCGAAAACGTGCCGCAGGCCGACATCATCGTGACCGGCAATACGGTCATCGACGCCTTCCTGGCAACCGCGCGACGCGAAGACCTTCCGCCGCCGCCGGGTTGGGAAGCGATCGATCCGGTGCGCCCGGTCGTGCTCGTCACCGCTCACCGGCGTGAGAACCACGAATACATGCGCGAGATGGCCGAGGCGATGCGCGAGGTCACGCTCTTGCCGATGCGGCCGCAGCTCTATTGGCCCGTGCATCCCTCGCCGCGGGTCGCGCCGGTCGCGCGAGCCGTCTTGGGCGACGTTCCGGGTGTGGTGCTGGTCGACCCCATCGATTACGCCCAAATGGTTTACGCGGTGCGCGCGTCGACCTTCGTGCTGACCGATTCGGGCGGTCTGCAAGAGGAGGCGCCCTGCCTGGGCAAGCCCGTCCTGGTGATGCGCGAGGAGACCGAACGGCCCGAGGGTCTCGAGGCCGGCACCCTCGAGCTCGTCGGCCATCGCCGCGAACGAATCGTCGCGGCCGCGCATCGGCTGCTCGTCGACGAAGCGCATTTCACCGCGATGGCCCGCGCCGTCAATCCGTACGGCGACGGCCGGGCGGCCGACCGGATCGCCGAGTGGCTCCTGGCGCGCCTGCGAGGCGGGACGTATCCGCAGCCCTTCGAAGTCGACCCGCGCGCCGTGGGTCACTCGGCCGCCGCCGGACCGTGAACGCAATGCTCCCGGTCCTCGCCGCCGGCGGAACCTTCGCCGTGGCGGTGCTTGGCGGGCTGCTGGGGGGATTTTGGCTCGGCCGGTCCACCGGGCACGACTTCTGGGTCGTCGGCGGTCTATTTGTCGGACTGGCCGTGGGGGCGTACTCGGCCGTTCGGCTGCTGCAGCGCTCGATGTAGCGCCGTGCAGGATAACCCCCCAACCCGGCGTACCTACAGCGACGCCGAAACGGCGGCCGATCTCGCCACGTACCAAGCGCTCAAACGGTCGGCGTCCATGCGAAGCCTGCTCGTTCTCGGAATCATCGCCCTGGTCGCCGCGTACCCCCTGACCCATCCGGCCCTCGCCTTGGCCGCCGGCGGAGTCTGCGGGGTGCTCAACCTCATTTGGACGACGCGTAGCGGGGAGCGGCTGGCCGAGAATCGGCATGTCGGCGGCTTCGTCTTAAGTAGTTTCGGGCGAATCGCCCTGTTCGGTATAGTCCCGGTGGCGTTCGCTGCGCTCGGGCCGTGGTGGTCGATGGCCTGGTATTTCGCCGGATTCTTCCTTCCGTTGGGGATGTTCGCGTACGGCGCGCAGCGCGCTTTTTCAGGAAAATAGGTCCACGCACTTCTCGGAGTAGGGCTTGCAGGATAAACTCGGGGAACACATTCTTTGGCACGTCGCACCGATGCTGGGGCGCTGGGGCGCCGTGCATACCGATACGATCGTGACGACTTGGCTCGTGATGATCCTCTCGCTGGTGTTCTTTGCGTGGATCGGAGCGAGCTACCGGTCCGCCTATCAGACGCGCCGGCAAGTCGTCGTCGAAGGCGTCGTGAACTACATCGCCGACCTCACGACCGGAACGCTAGGCCCTAAAGGCGAGCCCTTCGTTCCGTTTTTCATCGCCTTGTTCGTCTTTATCTTCCTGCTCAATCAGTTCGGCATGCTGCCGTTCAAGGCGTTCGGGCTGCCGTTCGGCGGATCGCCGACGGGCGACCTCAACACGACCGTTCCGCTCGCGCTGCTCGTGTTCTTCATGACCTGGGTCGTCGGCATTCGACGCGCCGGCGCCAAGCAGTTCGCGCATTTAGCCAAGCCGTTCTGGTGGTTGCTCCCGATCAATTTGCTCGAGGAAACGATCCGGCCCGTCACCCTTGCGGCCCGCCTGTTTTTCAATATTTTCGTCGGCGAATTGCTCTTCCTGATCGTCGCGTCGCTGATCGAGTCGCG
>DASXDV010000128.1:0-22159 GCA_036490465.1 Candidatus Tumulicola sp.
TCCCACCTGAAGGATCATCTTCGGAACCGCCTCACGGACGCGCCCGATCTGCTCGCCGTACTCCTTAAAGTTCTTCGAAATGTGTCCCGTTTTGGGGTCGCGCACGTGGATGTGTAGCAACGTCGCCCCGGCGTTATAACAATCAACCGCCGCTTGAACTTGCTCGTCCCAGGTGAGGGGAATGTATCCCGGCGGCCCATCCTGTGGCATCCAGACCGGCCCGTACGGGGCCGCGGTGATCATGAGCGGGGCCATGTTCTCGGGGAGAAGGGAGTCGTCGGTAAAGTATGCCACGGTCGAACCTCCAGCAGGCCATCGAGGGCTTAATAGAACGAAAGAAACGATACTATCTTAAGTCTACAGGCTTGGGCTATCGACGGCTAGCCAGGAAATGAACTGACGGACTAATCTGCAAGACGTCTTGGCAAGCGTCGTGCCAGCGCCTCGTAAGGGACGGATAATGGTGGTTAAGATTGGCGCTCGGAAGCCGATAGGGCGGTCCGTGGCGCCTAGGCTTAGGATTCTGTGTAGTAAACGGTGTAGCGAAAACACCGTCACCCCGCAAACCCGCGTAAAATAAGGCGAGAATCACTAAGTGGAGGGAGCATTTTGACTTGGCGAGAGCGTGTAGGAGGTTCTCCTAGCGTCCCCGCCACTACCCTCTGGGTCTCGAAAGTCCCTGATAATACTGGCAATTTCGCGTATAGCGTTGTGAAGGCCAATAGAATCGCAGGCCGACTTTTGGCCGATTCTGTGTAGTGATCGGTGTAGTGAGGAGCGGTCTGCCTTCAGCGCCCTCAAGCCGATTTGTTGGATGACAGTTCCTGTTCCCCCGCTTCGTCGGGGAGGTTGGACCTACGACTGCTGAAGCACTTTAAACCCGGCCTCAAGCGCCGCGAAGGTTTCGAGGTCGAAATCTCCGTCCGGAACTAATGGCGTCGCCGGAAAAGTGGACGTCTCCCAACCTGCCGCGATTTTCGCGAGGTCGTCGGGTAGAAGACCTGGAGCGGCTTGCACGATCTGGTAGAGTGAGTCGACCGTCGCGCGAATCAGGAAGTCAAATTCGACACCCTTGGACGCGAGGTATATCTGGTCGCCAAAAAGGTGCGGCGGTGTTTGCGAAAGGTGAGCTTGCTCGAAGCGTTCGAGTGCACGGATTCGCTTCAGCAGCACATCCGGATCGGGGCTGCGCAGTGCGTCTGCGAGCCGCGCCGTCATGCCGCTCGAGCCAAAAATCAGCGGCACGTTCTTAGACGGCGGTTCCTTCAAGAGGTCTTCAAGCGCCATCGTCTTCCGAGCTGTCCGCTCAGCCTGCGCTGCCGTTTCCTCAAAGAAATGCTGGGATAACTTCATCGCGACCCGGTCAGACGCGTTCTCAAAATGAAGCGTCGCGTTCAGGAGAGGATTGTCCGCCGCATAGGTGAGATTCTCGCGGGCGAGCGACACCCCAAACTGGAGCAATTGGTTCCAATCGGTGGTCGTCCGCGACGCAGCGGCCAGCAAGAGCGCCCTCATGACGAAGACCCGCACTGTCTGTCGCACCGGTCCCGCAACGGCGATCATCAGCTCGCCCGCGATGCTCCGGCGCGTGGCCTCGTTGCTTTCGATGAGGCGCCGCGCGAGTTCGTTCGACGTGTCGAAGCCGACTTCAGTAGGATGGCCCATTACCGCCAAGACCGTTCGCAAGTCGGCCGCCTGGAGATAGCTGACGCGCGATGCAACCTTGGTTTGGTGATGCGTCACGATGAGCTGGCGGACGTTCTCATTGATGATCGGAGTGACGCGCTGCGTGACCTCGGCCATGGCACTGGCAAATGCACGCGGGGCGTTGACGTCGATCTCCTTCGACAGCACGCGTTCCAGGTCGCTTAGTACGTCCCGCCGGACCGCATCCAGGAGATGTCGCGCCGCGAAGAGCGCGTAGAATTCGCCGAAGTTCGTCTCGGCCGTCTCCCGCATCACGACCAGCCGCGCCTCGTCGAGCGACGTGGACCGTGCGTCGTAGACTCGGAGCTGCTCTCCGTCAGCAAGGACGATGTAGCGCGCGTTGATCGTCGGGTACGTCGCGTAGAAGTGGGCCTGAAGAAGCGCTGTCTTGTTCGCCGCGGTATTGGAGAGGCTACCGGGTTTCTTGGCTTCCATGATCCAGAAGCGCTGGAGCCGCAGCGTCGGAATGTAGTCGACCTTGATGCGGCGCGATCCGACCATGCGGTATTCATCCGGGAGCGGCTCCACGTGCTCGTACAGAATATCGTTCACGGTGCGAAGGCCATACCCCAGCATCACCAACATCGGCGCTAGGATCTGCTCACGGATCGCTTGTTCCGGCTGCTCGGCCAATATGCGGAGGGTTTTCCATTGCGAAACGAACGACGCCCACGGCGCCCGGTCAGGTGCGTTCTGATTCACGAACCGTCACGCCTCATGCGGGCCGTATTTTTCCTCCGAATCGTTGACACCTAGTGGTGCGGACGTAGGGAAGGCCCGGCGACCAACGCGAGCATTGCCGAAATATGTATCTTGACGAGCAACTATGCCTTACTGTTTGATGGGCTTTCGCGTTTACGTCGGTCGAAAATACAGGTCGTATGCAGATGTCTTCAATGGGCCAAATACCTTACTTTTGGTCCCCTTGAGCTCGGGGGAGGGAGGAGCAGTGAGAAAGGCCAGGCCCACTTCGTAGCTCTCACCGTCCCTATCGACGATGATGAGGCAACGGCTGCGCTCGTAGTGCAGCATCGCGTCATTTGATAACGGATGGAATGCCGAAAGGAGCTCATCGCGACTAAACGACGGGGACTCGCCGAACGACCCGAAGACGAAGACTAAATCTGGTTGCGAAGAGACCTGCGCGGCTGCAAAAGTCAATCCGATGCCGCCCTTTGCCTTTCGTTCTTCAATCGCGCCGTGAAAGACGGCCCCGAGCGCCGCGCGCTCGGCGAGGTGCATTCCGGCGATAATCTCCTGCATTTGCAGGTACGCGCGACGTCCACCAACCGGTTCGTAGCTATCGAGCACAGTCGCGGAGAGTCCGTCCTGATAGTGTGGATGCCGGCCAGCGAGTTGGTCTGCAACGTATTCAATAGGGAGGCTGAACCGATCGCGCTCTGCCTTTGCAGCCATCGCCGCCCGCAGTTCATCGCTGCGCGCGCTTAGAATCTTCTCGGCCTCAGCGTAACTGGTGAAGCCGGCGAACGTTCCGTCGAATAGTAGGTAGTACAGAAACAGCACCTGCTCCGCACCAATAACGCGAAGCTCTGACTCGGGCAGAGACCTTCGCGCTTCGAGATACCGAACGACCTCGAGCACGGTTCGCAACTGCAGGGAGAGATTGAGAAAGTCACTGACGGAGATGTACGTGACCGGTGTTCGTTGGCTTTCCAGCGGAAGGTCGTCACCGAGTTCCGTCCGCTCGAACACCTCAATGGCTGCAATCGCATGCGTGATCCGCGGAAGGCCCTTAGGAAAAGGCACGCGTCCGCGCCGCGGGTGATCGCACCAGATTTCGCCTTCGTGCCCGACCCGGCGCAGCGCACCGCCGAGCTGCGATGCCGCCCCGACGGCTTGCTTTTGAGCCCACGCTTTCGCCTTCTCGGGCGTTCGTGTGTCCGGTCTTTCTTGGCACTTTTGCGAGATCAGAAGCGCCTGATCGCCTCGTGTGATCAGTAGATCGGCCACTTCGCGCTCGCGGCCGCGATCCAATATTTTCGGGCTGCGGAACACGAACTCCGAAATGAACGCTGGCGCGATGAAGCCTTCCACATGAAGTTCGGCCCATCGCGTACGGGACAACAATTTGTCGCTGGTTGGCGCGCTCATCGCCCGTTATAACGCGTTGACGGGCCGCGGAGTTGCGTGGAGCGGCGGAGCTCGCGCCCGTTGCGACTCGGTGGCTTCGATTCAATGGCACGATCATGCAGCGGATATTGTTGAGGCGCAAATCTTCCTTGTCTCTCAGTTGGTGTTTATCTGGTCTTGCAGGGAGCGTAGCTGCTGAATCATGTCGTCGAATGGCGCGGGTTCCCTCAAGAACATCATCTGCATGTCGCGATAGTCTGACGCAAGCGCGCGCATCTTCGTATCGCTCGGCACGATGGACAACGAACCCGGAACGGCAAGATCGTATCGAGCCCACGCGGCGGGATAGTAACGCTCCTTGTACTGCCTCACGTCCTCCAGCGCCGCTAAATCGCGCGAGGCAGCTTCGCCGATTTCGGTAGCACGCATCGATGCGACGTCTGAGTAATGTCGTGAGAAAAAGTGCGGTACTCCGTCGCGAAAGCTTTCCGCGTGCAATGCTGTCACTTTCTCCCAGAACGTTCGCTTAGGTAAAAGCACCGTGCATGTTACATCGGCATCTTCCATGAGGTCAGGAAAGCGAGTGGCGACATAGGAAGTGAACGTTCGAAGCTCACGTGGCTCGGTCACCGAACGCCAGCCGAGTTCAATCTTGACTCGGCCCCGGATGTACGTATGTTCGACGTCAGGGGCACTCGTCGGGTAACGAAACAGGAGGGTATGTCGGTAGCGATCGTCGGGGTCGACCGTGATCTCCCATCCCGTGCGGGTTGCGAGCCGATCCTCAAATCGTTGCCGAAGGACGTTAGCAAGATCCTCGGCGATATAGCGGGCGCAGAGACTGTCCAGCGCTTGCATTCGGCTGAGCTGCTGAGTTCTACTCGGAGCCTCTTCCGGGTCGGCGGCTCCGCGCGACAGATAGAAATCCACCGATGTCACGACATCGACATCCTCGGAGAAGCGCTCGATCAGGCCATACGCCTTCGAAAGCGATGTGCCGCCCTTGAATACCATGGGTGCATGCCCAGGAGGCAACGAGAACAAGGACTGCAAGGTCCAGCAGACCCAGAAGTCCTTTTCGATTATCGTGAAGTCTACACTCATATTAGTGGCGACTTCGGCGATGATCTCCCGTCGTTCCGAGGCCAGAAGCCGCGCAAACTGATCCACCGGTTACACCCGTGCCAGAACATTGTCGATATATGGCACCATCCAGGCCGGCGCGCGCTGTGCACGGCGTTTCAATTTTTTCGCTAGGCCGTGTTGTCGAACGAAGTCGCGCAAGGTGGCAATCTCCTTTGGCGTGATACGTCGTTTGCCGATCGCTTGCAACGCATCGATCACAAGCTCTGCTGGATCCGCGTCACGCGCGAGCGAACGGGGGCCCGCGGTGCGAAGTCGGATGCGCTGACCTGCGATGTTCAGTTTGCGCGGAAATAGGTTCGTACGATAAACGGGCTGCGCTGTGACCTGCGTCGTCAGGCCGAGCTTGTTGGCTGCGTCGATCTCAGGCCGCTCGATGATTCCACCTGTCTTTCGCGCGTGAGCGGCGACAATCGCCTCCTGTGTCGGACTCAGCAGCCCGATCCGTGGGCTTGTGCGAGGCACATCGTAGTAGCCTTTAGCAATGCGGCGGATTGTGCCATCGATCGCGAGTCGGCGCAACGCCTCTCGAACCGCCTTCTCGGGACCCAAGCGAGCTTGGATGAGCTCAGAAGGCGTGAAGACAGTCCCCGGTTGAAGGCGCCTGACGTAGCGACGAACGGCTTCGGCAGCGGTCTTGGCTGGCATACTGTGGCATTATACTATAGAAAAATGCCACAAAACAAGCGCAAAGTGCAGATTTGATATTGGAGACGCCAGCGAAGCCGGGGACCACCAGCACCGGAACCGCGTCAGCCACGACGTCCGCCGCCCGTCCCGGGCCCCAATATCGCGAGTCCCAGCTTCGAGCGTTGTCGGCATAGAGCCAAATCTGCGCTCTATTGAGGCGGTAGTGAAGCCGGGGCCACGACGGCAGCGTGCGGCCGGCGCGGTCGACCAAGAGCGGCTGGCTATCTGGCAGCAGGCAGCCATTCACGGCCACGCCCTGCGCCGAAACCTGGATGCCGTCGCTGGCAACGCCGACGACGGCTTTCAGCAGCGGCTCCGTATCGTGAGGGCACCGGCCTCTGGAGAGGTAACCGCGACGCCGGCCCAGCTCGGCTGCGTCGGGCGGTGCGCATACCGCTACAAACATGCCGCGCTCGATGCGGCTGGTCGGCAGCGGCTCCAGTTGGTAGATACCGACCGGCATACTTGGCGTTAAATTGACGCGCAGGTTATTTTCGAGAACCGCGAAGCCGCTAGCAGCTATCGGCACCGTGGTTGCAGCGAGTACGAGGGCGCGAGTTGTTCGCCCGTTTAGGTTAGCTAAGCTCGCAATCAGCGCGGTTATGGCGACACTGAATGCGAACGCGATCGACAGCAGGAACGCCGACTGGCTCATGTGACTAGAAGATCGTCACATGGGCAGCGCGGGCGATCTTAACGAGTATTGGCGCGCGCAAAGGCGTCACGACCCCGCGCGTCGGCCTCGGCGAACTGTGCCGCGCAACGGGAACACGGGCGAAAACGGATGAGCGCATCGCGTCGTGCTCAGCGACGATGCGCGCCACAGTATCGTATTGTTTGTGAATCCCCGCGGCGGCGAGCACGCGGGCGATGTAGCTCGCTCCGCCATTGAGGCGTCCAGTGTTGTACATGCCGATGGCATGCCGCAACGCGACCTGACCATCGCCATATCGACTGGCGGCGAAGGTGTAGTCGCCGCTAAGGATCCTCGCACCTACGCTCAGATTCGTACACGGATCGAAGATCGTGTGCGCAGTCACGCCAAAACCGGCAAAGTTCATGCTGTCGATTTGAGCGATCCCGAGGTCAAGCAAGTGCCCAGCGCCGAGCAGCCGGCGAGCCAGCGCCTCTGCGGTCGCGCGGTCGCGGGGGTAATACGAACGCCTCGCGGTATTATCGCCGATCGCGAACGGATCGCCCCCGCTTTCCACCTGTACGATCGCCGCCATGGTTGACGGCGCGACGGCCGGGGCGCAATGCCGAATGAGCGCTGCCAGTGCTAGTAAGTGGACTGTCACCGTGCACCCGCCTCGCCGTACGGCGCGGTCAACACGATGTCGCGATCGACAAGCACGTTGAAAAGATAACCGGGCGGCACTTCGAGGGTCGGCGGGATTTCCAATTGCCGCTGTGTGAGCTGGATGCTCGTGTTGCCGATCTGCTGTCCGACGGCGCCGGCAATCGTTTGCCCAACGCTCGGCGCCGCGTACAGGCTCGATGACTGCTGTGGCTGACTCAACTGCGCCCCCGCGCCGATGATGCTGAGCAGCAACGCCGACGTGAATAGCTTGTTGAGATGCTCGTTGACGTTGGCGCCAAAACCAGCGTACCCAGCCTCGTCGGTCCCGGGCATGCCGAGGAGGTCGACACTGGAGCCGTCGGGATAGAGCAGCCTCGTCCACGCAACAAGAACGCGGCGTTGGCCCTGTACGATCCGGTTATCGTAGGTGCCGACGAGTCTCGTGCCACGCGGAATAAGGAGATAGCGCCCGGTGACGCTGTCGAAGACGTCATTGCGCACTTGCGCGACGATCGTGCCGGGAAGATCCGCGTTGATCCCGGTTAGCAGGACGGCTGGTATGACGCTACCGGCGTGAAGTTCGTAGGGCGACGGGTCGTCTCGGCGTGCCGCGAAGATTCGATCGCGCGAAGCGCCTGCAGCCGAGGTAAGAAAGGCATCGCGCTCATCTTGATTTTCAGACGCTCGCGGTTGCGATGTGTTTCCTGCGATTCCGGAGGCAGCACCTGGCGAGAGCAGAGAGCCGGGCGCCGGCTGTGCCGTACCGGCGAGCTCCGGCGTTCCGTTTTCGTTGAGACGCACCATGACCGGCGCTGCTTGTGCTGCGTCTAGTAGCGCACGGCGGCGCTCTTCTCGCTCGTGCGCCGCCTGCTCTGCTTGCATCTTCGTGGCCGAGATTGGCGCGAGTGCTGGCACATGCACAGAGATCTCAGCCTGTTTGAGCAGCGGTGGAAGCTGTCCGGGAGCGGGAAGCGTGGGAAGCCGCAGCGCTGACGGCTTGGCATCAGGAATGGCGTTCCACCACGGCGTCTGCTGCTCGGAAGCCTTCGTCAGGTTTGCCGCGGAGTTGAGATTCGAAGCGCGGCGGTGTCCCGCCGTCGATATGCCGTAGACGATGAGGCCGACGAGTCCAGCGAGCAGCAGCGCTGCGATGAACCCAGCTTTCGCGCTGATCTTTATGACCCCGAGAACTGGGCCCCGCCAAGCTTTTTCGACCAGCTCGACCGGTGAACTTGGGTGCTTTGGATCCATCACTTAGCTCCCGCGGGTCACGAGCGCGCGTCGCTGGTGCTTGCCGCTGCCCTCGACGAGCGCGATGCCCGGCGGCACACCGTCAACGACGTAGTAGAGACCTGTGAAACGATAGTTCACGAGCGTATCGCCGCCACCGCTGCCGATTACGAAGAGCACCGGAACCTCGCGCATGCCTTGGGGCATTTGCAGATACGTGTGCGTGCCGTCGTTGAAGACGCGCACCGGCAGCAACTCGTGGTCGCCGCTCATCCGGTAGTTAAAATCGAGCCTGTCGATCGCGGTATCGGGCAGCGGTGCGTCCACGCGTACCCCGCGCCCGACAGCGGCAGTGGCAAAGGCCTGCTGCGGATCTTGCGGATAGAGAAAGCCAATCCGCGGCATGGGGAAATTGTAACTTGACACCAGCGTCAGGTAATACGTGCGCCGGTTCGTCGTCACGATGAGGTTCGTGCGCAGGCCGGCTTCGGTCGGTTTGACGAGCACGTGCGGCGTGGCGCCATCGCCGCCGCCGCTCGACGCCGGCGCAATGAGCCAGCGTACCGAGTCGCCGACGGCGACGTTGACGATCGTCTCGCCCGGGTCGAGCACGAGGTCGCAGACGAAGAGCGGCTTGCAGCGCAACGTCGGCGGTGTGCGTTCACCGAAAGGATAGCGCAGGACGCCGTCGGGTCCGGCGATAGGCCCGGCATGGGCGACCGCCGGGACGAGCGCACAGGTAAGAAGAGCGAAGATTTTGATCTGTCGCAGCATTGGTCATTCCTCACAAAAAGCGATGAAGGGTTACAAGTGTTGGGTCCAGCTGATGCCGGTAACGTAGAGGCCCAGCGGGTTGCTCAGAACGCCGCGTTCATCAGTTGGCGGATCGAAGGCGACCGTGACGCTGGCGAGCCAGTGCGTCGTGGCGAGCGCGCGGCCTTGCAGGTCGCGTCCGTCCTCGCTCCATTGAATCTGATAGGTTTGTGTGCTGATCGGCAGCACCGCGTCCACGCTGACCGCAACGGTGCGGTTCTGGTTAAATGGCGGATGCTGCCGGTAATAGTCGTTGAGAAAGAGCGTTGCCGTGGCCGCGGTCATGGCATAAGAACGTGAGAGCGCGGCCTTCTGCGCGAGCGGATCGGAGCTGACCGAGCGCATGTCCACGATCCAGGCTGCGAGTTCTGCTTTGATCACGCGGACATCCGCGGGTGCGGCGCGATCGGCGCGAGCAACTGCGACGGCGTCGCCGAGCTTGTCAACCTCGACGACGTACGGCACGACCTTGCTTTGCGCGCCTTGCCAGATCACGCCCATCGACAGCGCGAGCGCCACGGCGATTGCTCCAAAAGCGGCCCATCGCCAGCTGCGAGCGCGTGCGATGTAGTCGCCGTAGCGTTCGTTCCACTCTCGGCGTGCCGAGAGATACGGGGTTTCTAGTGCCGCCGCATCGGCGGCGTGTTCGCTTGTTTTCATATGTTCAATCACTCATTCAGGATGTTTGAAACGAATCTCGACGTTGCCGTCGGCCGAGTCGTCGGGCACGGGCGGCTGTCGAAAGAGCATCGGATTGATGCCGCGCGGCGCGGCGCTTGGATCGCTGTGCACGTCACTCTCTTCGGCTTGGGTAACCTCGCGAGCATCGTCGGCGGCAACCGTCGCGTCGCTCGCGCGCGTCGCGGCGACTTCTTCTTCGGTGACCTCGGACTCAGTCGAATCGTCGAACTCGGTGACCGCGTCAGCGGCATCGGTTGCCGAGGTGTCGGTCTTGGCGAATGCCGTGGCCTCCGCCGCATCGGCTCCCGGGATTTCGTCGTCCTGATTCGAGGTCGCGCTGCTCGCAAATGTTTCGGAGTCACGCGCGTACACGTCGGGATCATACGTGCTTCCGACGTAGGCGGTACGCCCATCGCCGGAACCGCCGGTATCGAGGAGGCGCGCGCGCTCAACATCGCCGACGTCGCCGGCCGCGCGCGCGGTTTCAGAGCTGCCGCCGGCAAGCGTTGTCGCACCGGCGGCCAGCGCGCCGACCCCGCTGCCGACAATCACGCCGCCGACCGCAACGGCGCCGGCCGTGCTCACGAAACTGCCCAGGGTCATCCGCGGCGCGCCATTCATGAGCGAGGCAGCGAGACTGGGAATCTGCCAGGCGAGAAAGCCGAAGACTAACGCCGCGCCCACCACCTCGATGTAGGTTTCCGGCGGTGCGATGCCGTTAGCGAACAGCGATCCCCACTGCTGTCCGAGGTCGAATCCCAGCCCGACGATCAGCTCGAGCATGAAAAGCTTGATGCCGATACTGACCGCGTAGCCGACGTACTTCTCCCCGAAGACTAGCGTCCAGCGGCTGCCAGTAAAGCCGAGCATGAAAACTCCGGCGCCAATCACGATGTACGACTCGATCAGCGTGATGAGCAGCTGGCCCGCGATGATCGCAAAGGCCAACACGACGCCAAGCGCGCAGATCATCGAGGTAAAAACGATCTCGATCATCGGCAAGAGATTGCCAAGCGACATGCCCTGATTCTCCGAGGTGCTCTCGAGCATCGCGTTGGCGATGTCTGTCCCGCAGTTGAATACCGAGCTCGGATCGCTGGGCGTCAGCTGCACCTGACCGCTAATCGCGCTGCCAGCTTGGCTGAAGCTGGAGATAATGTCACCGATCCAGACCGGTCCGTACTGCGGCTGCAACACAATAAAGAAGAACCCGACGCCGAGAATCTTGAGCAGCAGCGACGCGACGAAGTCCGGCAGACTGTCCTTCTGCAGGACGTACGTGATCGCCGACCATGCGATTTCGATCGCCACCAGCGCAAAGAACAAGCCTTGCGCGTAATGCAGCGCGGTCGTCATCCAAGGTTGGGTCGTGGTGCTGAACTGATGCGCCAGGCCCGTGAGGATGCCGCCCTGGCCCGCGCCCGGTACGCAGACCGGCTGCGAGTCCGCCAGCGCTGCTGTCGGCAGGAGCGCAAGAAAAAAGAGCAGTGATACTGCTCTCGTAATCCGTTGCATTACAACGCTACTCGCTGGACTTGTAGTTCTGCTGGCTGTCCAGCCACGCGCGCAGCGTCGCGAACTTCACGAGGTCGTTCTGCTGCTGCGTGGCCAGATAGTCGAACTCGCCTTGGAGTTGCGCCATCTGCAGCTGGCGCAGTTTTTCGAGCTGCTGCACCTCCTGAATTCCGATCATGTTGCCGGCCTGCAGCGCCTGCATTGGGCCGACCGAGCCATTGGAGAGGCCTTGAAGCTGGCCGAAGAGTGCATCTTCGCTCTGGAACTGCGTGCTCTGCAAGTTGGCCGATTGCAGCGCGCCTTGGATGCCGCCCAATGTATTGGTAGACCACCGCGTGTAGGCCTGCGCGTAGTTCGTCGGCACCTCGAAGCCCGGATACATGTGCGTGAACTCCGTGCTGAGGTTCGCGTCACCGTAGCTGATGCTCTGCCCCACTTTGGCGATGCGGGTGAGTGCCTGCAGATCCTGTTGGATCTCGCCCCAGATGCCGTTGGGAAAGTTCCGCAAGCTCTGCACTTGGTAGTCGATCTGCTGAAGTTGATTGGTGATCTGGGTCGCTTGATCGGTTACAATCTTCAGCGTGTGCAGCTCGGTCAGTGTATTTTTGGCAAAGTTGGCTGCGTCGTAGACGGCCACTTGGGCTTGGGCCGGCTGCGGAAGCGCACAAAGAAGCGTCGCCGTCACCGCGACGGCGCGGAAGAGATGTCGTTTCATGGGTGTCTCCTTAAAGAGAAGGTAAGGTGAGTGTTGAAGCGGGTGGTGACAACTCGGCCCACTGCGCGGCCGCGTCGCGCAGCCCACGCCGGTACAGCCACTCGGCCGGCCAAGTCGCGGGAAAGCGATCGCGTAAACTGCGTACCGCGGCGAGGTCATCGCGGCCGGCCGCACCGAGAAAGCTGACCGCGATCGGCCCCAGGCCAAGTTCGAAGAGCCGCTTGCCCAGCGGGCTGCTGTAGTAGTACTGGCGCTTGGGGACCGCGCGCGCGATGAGCTCGATCTGCCGCGACGAAAGCCCCAAGGCTTTGTAAGCGCCGGCGGCGTGTTCGGTCTGGGCCTCGCTGTTCGGCAATAAGATTTTCGTTAGGCACGACTCGATGATGACGTCACGAATCGGCGACTCGGTGATGTCGCTGATCGACTGCGTTTCGAGAATCGCCGCACCGTTGCTTTTGCGCAGGGTCTTGAGCCACTCGCGGATTTTCTCGCGAAAGAGCGGATGCGAGAGCGCGAGCCATGCTTCGCCGAGCGCAACGATCGCCGGGCGCCCGCGCGCCAACCGTCGCTGCACCCGATGAAACAGATAGAGCAGCACAGGCACGAGGTTCTTCTCGCCCATCATCGCGACGTGGTCCAGCTCGAAGACTTGGAAGAGATTCTCGTCGAGCTCGTCGCGTTCAGCGTCGAGCAAGCGCCCGAGCGGGCCGGCCAGCGTATACGGCGTGAGCGCGTCGCGTAAGAGCTGGTCCTGCACGGTGTTGACGAGGTCGGTGAGCGTGCGGCTTTGCGCGCTGGCCAAAAGCTCGAGCGCACGATGGAGCGCGCGCCGGTGCACGGGCGTGACCGTGACGCCTTGCAGCGTCACGAGCGTCTCGAGCCACTCTTGCGCCCACAAGCGCTCCGACGGCGCATCGATCTGCGCGAGTGGCGTGAACGCCGGCCCCGTGTCCGCGCCGATCTCGTAGTACGATCCGCCGCTCGCGGCACAGAGCACATAGAGCGAGTAGCCCTTGTCAAACGCGAAGACGTGCGCATCGGGATAGCGGAAGTGTTGCGCGAGCAGGAACGCCAGCAACGTCGATTTGCCGCTACCGGTCGGGCCGACGACGAGCGAATGGCCGACGTCGCCGACATGCAGGTTCAAACGAAACGGCGTTGCGCCCGTGGTCGCCGCGTACGCGAGCGGCGGGCTGTGCGGCGGATAGAATGGGCACGGCTGCTGCGCGAGTCCAGGCCAGATGGTCGTGAGCGGCAGCAGATCGGCGAGGTTGAGCGTGTGGAGCAGCGGCCGGCGGATATTCGGAACGCCGTGGCCAGGCAACGTCCCCAAGAACGCCTCGACGGCGTTGACGTCTTCGATGCGCGCACCGAAACCGGCGTGATGGATCGCTTTGAGCACGTCGCGGGCGGCGGCATCGACGAGTTCGGCGTTTTCGTCCATCAGCACCACGACGGTCGTGTAATAGCCGAACTTCACCGCACCGCTCGACGCGTCGGCCAGTGCGGCAACGGCATCGGTGGCCATCGCGTCCGCATCGGCGTCGACGTGCGTTGCGGCGGTGCCGGTCTGTTCGCGCACGAGGTTGCGAAGGCTCTTACGCTTCTGCCACCAGCGCGCACGGTAGCGGTTGATCCGCTGCTGCGCCGCGGGCGCATCGAGCAGGATGAACCGGGTCGACCACCGGTAGCAGAGCGGCAGACGGTTGAGGAAGTCGAGGATGCCCGGATAGCTTTCGGCCGGGAAGCCGGTAATCGCGATCGGGCGAATGTGGCGGCAGCCGATGCGCGGGCGCAACCCCCCAAAGAAGTCCTGCGAGCCGAAGACCGCGTCGAGGTACATGGGAATCGGCGGCAGGTTGACCGGATGGTCCGCGCCGGTGAGACAGACCATCAGGTGGCGGAGCAGCTCGTCGTGGATGTGCCCGCGCCCGAAGGGATCCTCGATCCGGCGGCCGCGCAGGCGCACGAGCCGCAGCGCTGCTGACAGGTTATCCTCGATTTCCACAAGGGCGCCCGCGAAGGTTTCCAGCGCTCGGGAGGCCATGCCGGCGTGCTCCGGCGGGCGCTCGCCTTCGACGAAGAAGTTTGCAATGGCATGCTGCGCGTCGATCGGCGGAAGGTAGGTCACGGAGAGTACGTAGCGGCTCTCGTAGTGCGCGCCTTCGGCCTCGTAGGCCGCCCGCCGCTCTGCGTCGATAAGCAGCGTCGTGCGATCGGGAAAGGCGCCGGCCACAGGATAGCCGCGCGCCTCGGTACGCAGCGCGTCGACGTGGACCATCCAGCCGCTGCCGCGGCGCGCGAACGCCGCGTTGACGCGCGCCGAGAGCGCGGAGAGCTCCGGCACGCTGGCCGAATCGAGATCTTCGCCACGGTACGTCCATGCCGCCGTGAGGCTGCCGTCTTTGTTGAGCACGACGCCGTCGTCGACGACCGCGGCGTAGTTGAGGAGATCCGGCAGACCCTTTGCCGTGGAGCGAAACTCGCGCAGGTTTAGCACGGCATCCCCTCCCGCACGGTTGAAAGACGCGATGTGGCGCGCGACTGTGCGGAATAATAGCCGCGGTAGCGCGTGTGGCGCAGATAGACACGGGTGAACTGCGGATCGGACTTCGCCGCGCGTTGCAAGGCCGCGAGGCTCAGAGCCCAAAAGACGACGCCGATAACGGTGAAGAGCAGTCGTGCGAGGCTCATCACGAGCACCGCCGCGAGAATCCCCGAGATGAGCACGAGCTCGCGCTCAGCCCCCATCAGTAGGATCGGCCGGATCAGCGACAGGTGAATCGGAATCGCGCGCGGTCGATCGGTCATATCACCGCTCCCGTCAGACCCAGGGCCGTCAAGAAGTTGTTGCCGAGCACGAGAAAAGCGATCGCGACGACGAGCAACAGCGCGCGTCGAACGAGATGCCCGAGTTCCTCGCCGAAGACCAGCGCCGCGCCGGCGGCGAAGAGCGCAAGCACCGAGACGGCCGTGGCAACTGGTCCGGTGAGGTCATTTTGCAGCGTCTGCAAGGGCGTGTCCCATGGCAGACCGCCGCCGGTACTCGCGAGCACCGGGCGTAGCATGGCGATCGCGAAGAGCGGAAATAAATACGCCGCGGTTCTCACCGCGGCGGGCATGCGAATCATAACGTAATCCTCTCTTGGTTTAGTAGGTCATAAGGCGATTAAATGGCGGTGCATCTGCGGTGTCTCGTCGACGGTTGCGGGATCGATCGCTTCGAGCACGTAGCCGGAGGCGGACGCCCCGTGGACCCGGGCGATCTCGGTGATCTTTCGGCCAGTCGGCGTGCGCACGATGACGACGATGAGGTCAACCGCCTCCGCAATCAGCGCCGGCTGCGGCGGAACGTTGGCTTCCTGGACCAGCTGCTCGAGCCGAATGAGGCCAGCGCGGGCGTCATTAGCGTGCACGGTCGCAATGCCGCCGGGGTGCCCCGTGTTCCAGGCTTTGAGCATCGCCAGCGCTTCGGCGCCGCGCACCTCACCGACGATGATCCGATCAGGGCGCAGGCGCAGCGCGGTGCGCACCAGGCGCGTCATGTCGACCGTTTCGGTCGTGCGCAGCGCAATGTGATTGGGCACGCTGCAACGCAGCTCGCGCGTCTCTTCGATCATCAGGACACGTTGTGTCGAGCCGATCGCGGTACTGAGCTCGTGGAGCAACCCGTTGGCCAGCGTTGTCTTGCCGCTCTGCGTGCCGCCCACGACCAAGATGTTCTGGCGCGTGCGGATAGCGTGGCGCAGGACAGCCGCGTGGCCGTGCGCCGGCGGGCGATCGGTGCTCGCAAGCGTCGGTGGCACGACGCCGTCGAGAATGCCGTCACGCACGTAGTCGTCGAGACCGTAGACCAGTGCCGCGGCCTTGCGAATGCAGAACGCCGGCGCGAGCACCACCGGCGGCAGCAGCCCGCACACGCGGCTGCCGTCGAGAGCGAGCTCCCCTTCGAGCACCGGGCGCTCGGGCGTAATCACATAGCCGAGCGTCGCGGCTACGGTGCCGAGCAGGTTCTCGGCTTGTGCGGCGGAGATCTGCGTCCCGGTATCGCGCATGCCAATGCCGAGCTCGTCGATCCACAAGCGTCCGTCGGGATTGAGCATTACCTCGATCACGCGCGGGTCGGCCAGCGCATCGAGCACAGCCGCGCCGAGCTCGCGACGCAGCTTCTCCTGCAGACGCACGTGCAGTTGATCGGTCAGCGATAATTGCTCAGGCACGGCTCACGTCCGGCGCCGGAATCGATGCACGATGCGTGAACGTGCGATCGCGAAAGTAAAGGGGCTGCACGCCATAAATGGGCGCGCGTCCGGATGTGAAGACGAGGAGATTCCCCGCCGTAATGATTTCGCCCGTATCGGCCTTTTGCGGCCCGGGAAGGCGCATGACTTCGTCGGGCGTCAGCAGCGGGCGCTGTGTGTCGTGTTCGGTAGTCATCGTATGCGGCAGAAGCGCACTGAGGCGGTTGCCGGAGTAGTTCCGAACGGTATGCCGGACGGTCATCGTGCCGCACATTTTTGAGAGCAGCTCGGCCGTCGCGACGTCGTTCGGTGCCGACGCGACGCGGATCGCACAGTTAGCGACGAGCGTTTTGCTCTTACTGCCCCAGGCCGTTTCGAGCTGGCTAAGGTCCTGCGCGATCAAATACAGCTTAAGCCCATATCCCCGCCCAAGCCCAAGTGCGGTCGCCACAATGTCGAGTGCGCCAATCTCAGCAACTTCTTCTAGCATAATCAGGACGCGCGGCTCGCGGACGTGGTCGTGGACGTCCATGAGAGCGAGCATGATCTGGGTGAGGAGCAGGCGCGTCAGAGTGCGCAAGCGCTTTTTGTGTACCGGTTGCACGACGAGGTATAGGCTCAGATGGCCATCGCGCAGATCCGAAATATCGAAGTCGCTGGAGGCAATGTTCGCCCCGATTACCGGGTCACTGTAGACCGTCAAGAAGCTCTGCGCTTCGGCGACGATGTTCGCTTTGACGCGCGGCTCCATCGCGAGCATTTGCGTTGCGATTTGCGCGACGAGTGGATGAGTCGCGGTTTGCTCGCCCTCTGCATCGAGCCACCGGCGCGAATGCGACGGATCGTGTGGGTAATCGCGCAGATGTTCAAAGAACTTGTCGAGGTCGTCAAAGCGCGGGTCGGCAAGCGTCGAGGCCACACCGGGAAGCGAGTCGTTGCGTGGATCGCCGTCGTGCTTGACGTGAAGGCTCAGGCCGAGCAGCAGCCGTTTGGCCATCTCGACCCAGAAGCGGTTGTCGCCCCGTACGGGCTTCTCGCCCTCGTCGGCGATCAGCTCGACGATGTTCTGGACGTCCTGGATTTCGTACGGCGTCCCGACGCGGATGCGGTCGAACGGGTTCAGTCGGACGCTCGAACCATCGGTCGCCGTCGGCTCGAACTTGTAGACGCGCTGGCCGAGCCCACCATGCTCCACGCTCGTAGCGCGCCATCCCGCCGTTTTTGCCCAGATCTCGCCTTTGAGGTCGTGAATGACGGCAGAACGTTGCCACGAGAGCAGCGTCGGGATAACCAAGCCGACGGTCTTGCCTGAGCCCGTCGGCATAAAGGCTAGGCAGTGCGTCGGGCTCCCGTCGCGCAGGTACTTCGTCCGCTTCGATGCCGGGTCACGCCACGCGCCAACGTAGACGCCGCGATCGCGGCCGATAAGACCGGTAGCTCGAATTTCATCCGGTGACGCCCAGTGGGCCGAACCATGAAGGTCGGTGCGGCGTTGCAACCTTCGAATCCGGCGCGCAGCCATCGCCGCGGCGCTGGCGACACCGAAGGCGTTACCGAGCAAGACGATCTCATAGGCACGAACGAACACCTGATGGATCCCGGCCCCGAAACGTGCGGGATGATCGAACTTGATCGCCCATGCGAGCAGCTCGAACGGCGAGTAGACGTGCTCGAAGAGCGGCCGGCCGAGCGAGGGTTGATAACCGAACGCGCGCGCGACGTCTTGCGTAGCGGCCCAGCAGGATGCGGCCCCAAGCCAAATGAGCAGGCCGATCGCCGGGAAGATGACGCCCATCGGATCCCGCTCGCGCCGCGGTAGAGTGTACGGATATGGATTAGATGACTTCATCAGCTTTCACACAGAAACGCATGAATACAAAAAGAAAAAGCCCCGAGGGCGATCGTGCCTCAGAGGCTTTTCACCCGCATTAATATGCGGGTGAAAGTCGTGTGTACGCTTACACCCCAATTATCGCTGCCGCATCGTCGGCCGTCAAGCCGTTCGACGTCGAATCAGTTCGCGGCCCGACACGGAGCTGCCGCACGGCGCAGGAAACCACCGGTGCGGAGGCTCCGCGTCAACGCCGAGCGTAGCGAGCCGAAGGGAAGCGTTTACGCGGAGTGGCGCCGGTGGTAGCCTTGACGTCGGCAGCGCCGGAACGGAGGGCCGCGGGAGTCGCGGCGTTCTAGCCCTTATGTACGTCGGGCATGGCGACTCCGATGATGCAGGGCCTCCGTTCGCCACGCCGGCAGTTCCGCCGTCGCGCGAAGGTGGTCACAGCAAGGACCTCTCTAGGAGATACCAAGGACCTTCATTGCGGCAGTCCTTGGGTCGCCGAAGAATACAGGGTCAACGTGCTCAACTATGTCGGCGCTGACATCTAGGAAGTTCCGTTTGTTCTCAATTGGAATGAGCGCGCGCTTCGCCCCATTATCCATTGCCACCTGGAGGGGCTCACTGAGCGATCGAAGCGGTTTGATGTTTCCTTGCACGCTCATATCACCTAACACGAGTAATGCCGGTGTAACAGGAGCTCTTCGAAGCGCGGAATACGCTGCTACAAAAAATGCAACGCCGATGTCCGCTTCGACATGGTTGCCCAACAGATCGATGATCTCTACATGCAAGTCAGACATATCTAGATCACCGGCGATCCCGAGTTCAGACTTCTTAGCCTGCAGGAAGCTGAATGCTCTATGGACGGCTTCCTTAGTAGTGCCCGATACGCCACCGGCCGTCTTCAGCTTACCGGTGCCATTCGTAATGGAAACCTCGACACGATACAGGCCCACCGTGCCATCACCTGTCAGACCAGCAGCGTATACTGATCCAGGGGACAACGGATCACCTGATATGAGGTCGCGTCCGCCTTGCTCTGGCACACCAACAAATCGCTCTTCTCCAGTCTCTTGGGACGTGTAGCTAAATGATGTCTGGTAGAACTCGAACGAACCCATTTTCTTAAGCTGCTCTTTAACACGTCGCCTCCCCTCGATTGCCAGCTCAAAAATCTCCTCAAGATCAGGTCGCGTAACCTCGCCGTGCGGGAAGAGGATTTTTGCAAGGCCTGAGACGGTTTTCCGAACCGCCTTGCGATCACGAGCGTTGAGATGTGGACCCAGGGAGAAATAGTGATCGATTATCTCGGTAAAATTATGTTTCCTAAGCTCGCGCAAAGCTTCTGCGAGGTAGTCCACCACGAAACCATAGTGGTTCGTAAATAGATCGTTCCGCATTTTTGGAATCTCCCAGCCAGGAAGATAGAAATGCAGCCGATCAATAAACGCCATATCGTCGCGGATAACTTCGGGCATCGGTGCAAATAGATGATTCGTCTGGACCATTACCTCGACTGGCTGGTTGGTATTGCCAAACATCGCTATGCTGGCGTCGCCAGTAGCCGCTTCGTGACCTCGTTGGTATGTGCCGGACTCCGCATAGGTCTTCATCGTGGTTATGACTTCTTTTGGCATCTTCTGAAGATCGCCGACTTCGTCGAATCCCACAACGTCCCATATTTGAACCATGCCTTTCTGTCGTCCACCCATATATCCGAAGAGATTGGCTACCGTTGTGGGCCCAGTTAGCAGCGCGCCATATGGCGAAATCTCCTGGACGACGTAACTCTTACCGGTTCCACGGGGGCCGAGCTCTACCAGATTATAGTTGCGTTCCGTGAAGGGAATAAGGCGGACGATAAAAAGCAATTTCAGGCGTCGAGACATCTCGTTTGGCTCGTACCCCATGCTACGGATGATGAGGTCTATCCACTCGTCCGTGGTGAACTCGCGCCGCGTTCGGCGATAATCGTCCAAATCGAACGTCGCGATCTGAATCGGCGTGAGCTTGTCAATCCAGAAGGGATACTTTCCTTTCGCTGCCTCATCGTATTCAAAACGTAAATCGAGCTGGGCCCAAATGCCGCCCGTCAGCAGTCGCTCATAGTCGCGCACATATTGTGTCGGAACGTGCAGAAACTTATTGTCAAAGTTTACCGCTTCCGCCCAGTAGTCGGAATCAACGAGACGAACTTTGACTTTATCGATGAAGGAGTACCGGCCATTTTCCTTTACTTTGCTCTGAGCTTTTACGGACTCGTCGGGGCGAATATAGTTATTTGCCAACGTGTCATTGACCACTAGTAGGCCCATTTGGATTGCAACTTCATCCGCAGACGCGCAGTACTTTCCCAAAAGGAACTCTAGAACGAATACCGGTACGTTTGCACCGACCTTCACCTTGCGGACTAGGTCCTTACGGACGACCTTCCCCGCAAAGAGACGATTCGCCTTATCATCAAGCGCATCGGATATCGGCACACCTGTGTTTGCCATCTACTACACTCCGAGACGGACGGGTATGTCCGCGGTCGAGCGATACAAGTCTGCGTCTGTTGCCGGGTCCTGTACGACTAGGCGTAGTGAAGGCACGCTCTCATCGGATAGAATGAAGGCGACTGTAACTGGCTTCCCTGGTTGAAGTTCCAGACATCCGGCCTCGTTCGGTTCAGCGCCAATCGCCATCCCAACGTAGCCAACCTGTCTTCCAGCGGACATGAGCAATGGCCGGACATTCATTGTGCTCGCAAACAACGGTACATTAGCTCCACCAAGTTGCAGCGTGACGCTAAATACGCGATTGGTAACGACGTCTGGAAGACCGCTAGCCGAAACTTGGCCGACGGCGGCTGGCGCGTCAGCTCGCGTCATCCTGACTTTGAGTGCTGGAATAACAATCTCTTGCAGGGACGGACCACCATGATGGAAAGCGAGGTCACCGCCGGCTTTGAATACGCCGGCGCCTTTCGGAAACACCAAATCAAGGTCCGAGGCGTAGCCCAGCGCCGACGCCGCAACGCGGATACACCCGGGTGGCGTAGATCCACCTCGTCCAATCCAACAGCGCCGATGCAAATCAACCACATCCCCACCTGGGGAATCAATACGCATCGCTTCTTCGCGATCCCATGACGAGAAGAGGTGCCCATGGTCGGCCGTGATAATTGAGTGTTCAACGCCGAGCGCAGCAAGCTTACGAATTCCACGCGCTACGTTGTCGATTATGCTGTCCATAACTTGTCGCGCGTACATAAACCCGCCTTCACCCGCCTGGTCAATCTCCTGCGATCGAACCACGATCAGGCTTACATCGGCGACCTTCTTGCCCAATTTCGAGCTTGAGACTGTTAGTAACTCGTCCAGCGTCATATCAAGCAGCTTTGGCACCCTCGCTGCTAGGAATTTCTTTCGAGCGACAAGGTCGGGGAGGAATGATCCGTCAATACATGCGCCGAGCTTCCCGTTCTGCTCAGCAACACTAAAGTTGGTCGATGCGCCAATCTGAAGGGCCGCCATACCGATCGGGGTTATTGACGGTAGCGATCCAATAGCAGGCCGAAGGAGTGTCTCAGCCGATCTCGGCAGTCTTTCCGCAAGCTCAACTCCCATCTCGAATCGCATGGCATCAACAAGAAAATATGCCACTGGTTTTGGGCTCTCGTTGACGATCTCGCCATAGATTTGTGTCTGATGCAGTTGAGCCGTGATGTTCCACTTTGCGCGGGCCAAGATTTCCGTGAAATGTTCGGCCATGGCATTGCAGACATCCTCATAAGCCCTTCTTACAATCCCCAAGGCACGCTCGTTAGGTTCGTCATCTAACTTTGCGAGCCAAGTCTCTAGACGTCGTTGTGCGCGATCGAGTCGGTACCACCCATGCGGAGCGGAGTATGCTTCAACCCAAGCGTTTGGATCATCATCAACATTTTCCAACTCCAGACACGTGGATGCAGCCTGAAGCCCCAAGTCCGCCATCAGGCGACACGCCTCCCATTGCGCTTTGCGGCCCATGTCAAGATTGATCCAGAAGGCATGCTCCCGTCTCAAAATCCACTGAAGCGCTTCCTCAAAACGGCTTCTTGCAATCAAGTCTTCACAATGGGATAGAGCGAGCCGCTCCTCGAAGCGAAACGTATCTAATGAGCCCAGCGCGTCGGGAACAACTTTCGCCTGTGCAATACCAAGCTCGGTCTC
>DASXDV010000183.1:0-43870 GCA_036490465.1 Candidatus Tumulicola sp.
AGCTCGGCGATCTTACAGGTCGCGGCAAGATCGAGCCCGTCTTGGCCGATTGCGATCGCTCGCCAACCCAACATTCCTAGATCGACGAGCGTGTCGGTATGGATCTGCGGCTCGGAAAACAACCACGTTCCACCCGCGAGCCATGCGTATCCGTCCTGCCAGTGACGAATCTCGTCGGAGGATCTCGGGCGCTTGATTTCGTTGATCGTATTGAGGTTCATTGGACTCTCTATCGAGCGTGCGACAACGGCAGCGCGTCATACCGGCTGCACCCCGAGTACTTCGGCGCAAGGCGGGCGATTCCCAGGCCCATCGGCGTGCGCGCCCGAAAAGGACGCCGGTGCGAAACGTCTTTGCGATCGTCGCAGAATGGCTCGAACAAAACCGCTCCTTCGCGCTGGGAACGTTGGTTGCATTACGCAACGCGGCTACCGCTCCCGTTGGAACGACGGTTGCGGTCGACGAACGGGGCCGCGTCTTCGGTAATATCGGCGCGGGCTGCTACGAAGCGGAAATCATCGAGGCTTGCGTGCGGACGGCTAGCGACGGGCGATCGCGCAGGCTCGATATCGACCTTTCGATCGATGACGAGCTAACGAGAGATGCCGGGTGCGGAGCCGCGATGGAGATTATCGTCTGGCGACCGCAACGGACGTTCCTAGAAGCGGCGCGCGAAATAGCGATCGGCGATCGAACCGTGCGTTTGCTCGTCGAGCACGATGGCGACGACGGTTCGCACGTTGCGTTCGAACATACCGTCGCCGCGAAGGGTACGCTGATTTTGGTGGGTGCGACCGCGCTCGCCGCCGAGTTGGCAGCGATTGCACGACGGCTCGATTTCAACGTCGTCGTCGTCGATCCGCGACCGGCCTTTGCGAGCCGGGACCGGGTGCCCGATGCATGCCGGATCGTGCGGGCGTGGCCCGACGACTGCTTGCCCCGAATCCTCTCGGACCGCACGCCGATCGTAATGCTCACCCACGATCCAAAGTTCGATCTCGCCGGCCTTCGCTGCTCCCTCGAATCGGACGCTCCCTATATCGGACTGCTCGGAAGTCGCCGCTCGCAAGCGGCACGCCGCGCGTCGTTGCGCGCCGCCGGTTTCGACGAACCCGCGCTCGTGCGAATCCACGGCCCGGCAGGCCTGCAGCTCGGCGGCACGAGCGCCGCCGAAACCGCGCTCTCGATCATGGCCGAAATAGTAGCGCTTCGATGTGGCGGCGACGGTACGTCGTTACGGACCGGGCGCGGAGCCATTCATCGCAGGCTCGAAGGCGTCGCCGGCAAGGCGTGACGAGTTGCACGACCCGGGCCGTCATCCTGGCAGCCGGCGTATCGTCGCGGGTCGGCAAGCAGAAGCTCCTGATGGACTTTCGCGGCCGCGCGTTGATCGAATACGCGATCGCTGCGGCTCAACCATGGAAGCCCGTTGCGGTGGTCGGATCCGACGTCGCCGCCTATCTTGGGGGGCGGCGGGATGTGGAACTCCTGCGCAACGACCTGCCCGAGCTCGGCATGACGCACACGTTGGCCTTAGCCGACCGCTTTTTGCCCGCCGACGTCCCCTTGATCGTCATGCTCGCAGACAAACCATTCGTCACTCAAACGCTCGTTGAAACGGTTTGCTCGGCGGCGGCCGGCGCAGACCTCGTATATCCGGTCTGCGGTGAGACTCCCGGCCATCCGGTTTGGCTCTCGCCCCGCGCGCGCTCGCACATCGGCGGGCTTCCCGCGGGCGACACGTTGCGCTTGCTGCGCACGCATCCGGGCTTGGTACGGCGAGCTATCGCCTCCGCGGATCGCGGAGCCGTGTTCGACGTAGACACCCTCGAGGAATTCCCAGAGGCTTGAAATAGAAACACGCAATCGTCATTTCGTCGGGCGGGAGCGCACGCGCGCCGACCCGAACGCCGGCGCATGCGCTCAACACGTTTTGCCCTTACCCTAGGGGCGATATTCCTGTTATCGAGTTGCAGTTCCGCCATTGAGGGCCGCGACGTTGCCCCCACGGGATGCCGTCCGTCGCCCGCGACGATTTGCGGAATTTTTACTGCCTATCCGGTCGCAGAGCGAGTACCGCACGGGATCGTCTTTAACCCGAGCGGCGCAATAGCGGGACTCTGGTTTACTAACCGCACGACCGACGATACCTCGGGAATCGTAGACTTTTTACCGGCGGCGAGCGGAACGAAGCGATAGCCCAGCCCAACGACCGGCTCGGAACCCGGCTCGATTAACTACGCGCTCGACCACTCACTCTGGTTCACCGAATCGGGAGCCAACAAAGTGGCGACGATGGGATCCGCGCGCGCGATCACCGAATTCAAGATACCAACGCCCCACAGCGGCGCATTTGATATTACTCGAGGCCCGGACGGCAGCATGTGGTTTACCGAGATGACGGCGGGAAAGATCGGTAGCATCGACCCGAGGGGAGCGATCCGCGAATACGCGGTCGGAGCGAACACCCAGCCGGTCGACATCATCACGGGACCGGACGGGGCTCTCTGGTTCACCGAGGCCGGAGTCAAACGCATCGGACGGTTGAGCACGCGGGGCGAGCTTCGTCACTTCAGCGCCGGCTCGCAGCGGTTGAGCGGCGGCCTGACGGTTGCGATCGACGACGCACTGTGGTTCGGCCAAGAATCTCAGGTGGGGCGCCTGACGACCTCCGGAAAACTCACCGAATTCCCGCTTCCACGAGGGGTCTTCATGACGGGGGCGGTCTTCGGCGGCAAACAGGGCGGCGTTTTGATCGGTGCGATCAAACGCGACGGTCAAGGTGCGCTCGTTAGCGTCACCCCGACGGGACCGAATCGCGAGTACGATCTTCCGCAAAAATACCTATTGCCGATCGAAATGGCGCAAACGGCAGACGGTGCCTACTGGATGAGCGTGCTCAGCGTTAAGAAGGGCGTCTCGGTGTCGACGATTTACGACCTGCGGTGATGCGACGGATACTCGAGCGAGCCGTACCAGTCGTCACGGCCTCGAGGGGTTAGGTCCAGCACGTTGTACACGGGAGTCAGCAGATCGAGGCCACGTTCGTTAATGTCCTCGGCCAGGTGCGGGTGCGCGGTATAGAAGTGCCGGATCGTGCCGTCCGTATCGCGGGCGAAGACGGATAGCGTCGAATCTTGGTTGCCGTCGGAATCCTCACTTGCGAGATCGTATTTGAACGTGCTATCGCCACAGCTTAGAAGGCGTAGGCTGGTCCAACCGCGCGAGCGCGCGTGGGCACGCAGCGTGGCCGGATCGGCGGCCGCTGCGATCGCAAAATCCACGTTTTGCGCGAGGTGTCGAGCGACGGCGTTATAGCCGTCGATCCACATCGTGCACATCGGACACGGGCTGGTCTGTCTTTTACCGTACATGAGGTGGTAGACGACCAGCGGCCGGCTTCGCTCGCTGAAGAGTTCGCTGAGGTGCACGCTGCGGACCGGCTCGTCACCGGCATTGAGGTCGGTGGGACCTTCGAGAAAAAGGTAATCGGCGACGGTCGCACCTTTGGGAAGCTTTCGGCGCATTTCGGCAACGCGCTCGCGCTGGCGCATCTCTTCGATCTCGGCGAGCCTCAACTCTTCGCGCCGGGCCAGGTAATCCGCGGGCTCGTTGGTGAGGTTGGTATGTCGCATGGGCGCCCGCTTAGATGAACTCCCATGGACGGCCTCCAGCCTACGACCCGCTCGACATCGCGGAGGAACTCTCCGCTCCCTTGTCTGAACCTGATGTAGCTTCGGCCTTGAAGGGCAGGCATATCGTGCGAAAAGTGGCCTTCCTGATCTTACCGGCAATCGCGTCGCTCGGGTCGATCGCGCAAGCCCGGACGGCGAAAGATTCCATCGATGGATCGGGGGCGACGATCGTCGCATCGACGTCGTGCGTAAATACGACCGTACGTTCCGTGGAGCCGCGGCTAACCAGCGGCAGGCCGAACGAGCCGTATACGCGCCAAGAAATAATCGATAGCGGCCCCGCGGTCACGTTCAACACGAAGATCGGCCAACCCACCGGCGTGATTTGGGCGGAGGTGGTCCATTACGGGAACGAGCCCGGCAACGCTGTGATGATACGCGAGCGGCCCGGTGATCGAGTGCGCGTCTGCTTCTTGGGAGGGCCGAAACCCGATGAAGCGTGCGATCCACGCACGGACTTGCGCGGACGGACATTCAGCGTGTACGACTACCGTCAGGAGGCGTCGTACGCCGGCATGAACGGGGAGCACGACTGCGGTGGTGCGTAACGCGATCTCGGCGGGAGTCTTGATCCTGCTTGCAACCACGGGCGTAGCCGGTGCCGAATCGTCCAAAGCGACGGCCGCCGTCACCACGTTTTACAATTGGTATTTGGCACAGCACGGCAACGTCGATTGGTACACGCGACGGCGCGACGATGTCGATTGGTACATCGTAAAACATCACCATACCGAGAAGTATCTACAAGTGCGCCCGATGCTTCACCCGATCCTGTTCGGGCTACTCGATGAAACGTATTTTAAAGCCATCGGCGAGAAAATGCCGATCTACGTTAATACGACGCCCGACCAAAACATCGCAAAAATGTCGAGCTTCGATCCTTACGTCGGCGCGTCGGCGCCGGCAACGTCGTATCGTATTGGACCCTCCTGGGGCGGCAACGTCAGCGTCGGTGATCAAGTTCGCGAGGTGACGCTCGTTTCGGTCGACTTTGCATTTGCCGACAGGCGCCCCAAGACTCGAATCACGCTCGTCGTTAGAAAGAACGGCAACTCTTATCAGATCTACGATATTCGCTACGCTTCCATCCCGTTCTACTACGCTGGGCCGATCGCGGACCTACAACGCTTTCTGATGGATTACAACTGCTAGCTGGTCGTGCCGCGCCCCGCGGCCGACCGAAACATGCCAAAGCCTCGAACGTACATCGGATGTGCGGACGGCCATCGCTACGCTCGCAGCCCTGCTGGCACTCGTCGCGCCGGCGCAGGCTTCCCCCCTACCCGCCGGACTGTACGACCGGTCGGGACACGTTCTCTACGTCGGAGCCGAGCACGAACTCCCCGATCCCGCGGCCAACGACTTCTTCGATCCGAACTCGCAGCGAACGGGCGCCCTGCTTTCAACGCACGATCTGCATCTGCGCAGAGGTCTCTCGCAAGAGCGGCGCGAGATACCGACGCCGCAAGGCCGGCTCGGTTTTTCACTGTACTATGCCACCGAGGAGGCACGGTCTACGGTTATCCTCATTCACGGCAACGATCCCGAGACGCGCGAAATGGGATTCATCATCCCATTCTTTGTCTTCAACGGCATCAACGTCGTGAGCTACGATCAGCGCGGCGTCGGCGTCTCGACCGGGAACTGGTTCCTCAATGGGCCGGCGCAGCGAGCCGCCGACGTTGCCGAAATCTACGACGCGGTCAAGAGCGACCGGCACGTGAAACCGGAAGGAATCGGCGTTTGGGGATTCAGTAACGGCGGATGGACTGCACCGTTGGTAACGCTGCTCCGGCCGGCCGCATTCATGATTCTCAAGAGTGCCCCAGCCGAATCGCTGCCGAGCAATATCGACTACGAAGTAACGCAGGAAATGCGGCGACACGGCGCGACCGCGGCGGCAACGCAACAGGCGTTGACGCTTTGGCACTCAGTCGAGCGAGCCCTAGATGGGGAAACGGCATGGAGTTCCGTGCGAGAACGGTACGAGGCCGATGCCAAGCGGGCGTGGTTTCAGTATTCGCTCCTACCCGACCTCGGCCTTACATTTCCGCCGCCGCCGCCGCTCGCGGCCGGCCTGAAGCGCCTCGTCAGCTACGATCCGACCGAAACCCTAACGAAGGTCACGGTTCCCACGTTGGCGCTGTATGGGATGCTCGATCAGAAGGTCGACGCGGCCGACTCTGCGGCCCGCCTGCACGAATATTTAGCGCGCGCGGGCAATCGCGACGTGACGATAAAGCGATATCCGTTAGCCGGGCACCCACTCACTCTTTCGAACGCGGCAAACGGAGACGAAGCGATTCCCGAACGATACGTGCCCGGATACCCGCAAATCATGATAATGTGGCTCGCAAAGCGAGGCTTTCTCGGAGGATCGGAACGCCGACGTCAATGATTCGCTTCTTCATCTGCGGTTCCGCACTGCGCGGCCAACCCGACCACGCCGTTTTGGAAGAGGCCAGGTTCCTGGGCGAAGCTCGCACGGAGTCCCGCTACCGAATCCATTCGGTCGACGACGTCCATCCGGCCGTCTACGCGGTAGAGCGCGATGGTGTGGCAATTGCCGGAGAACTCTACGAGCTTACCCACGCGCAATATCTCGCGTTGCTTGCACGGGAGCCGCCAAACCTATACGAAGACGACGTCGCTCTCGAGGACGGATCGCACGCGCGCGCGATGCTTTTCCCACGAGGTCTCGTCGAGGAGCGGGGTTGCGCCGATATCTCTTCGTACGGAGGCTGGGCCGCTTATAAACGCGCCCTGGGCGACCGCCATTCCGGCTAGTTCCGGAGCTCGCCCGCCTTTTTCAGCGTCACGATCCCGTCTCGGTCGTCGATCACGATGTATTGGTGTTGAGCGATCGCTTGCGACACGGCCGGCTCGTCGATCTCGTGCCAACGACTCGAGTACGCGGTCCGATCGTAAACGAACCAGTCCTGCCCGTCAAAATTAATTGAGGCATGGGCATCCATTCCTAAATGGGCAAATATTTGACTTTCCGCCCCGACGTACGCCGATCGCGGTAGCTGCCTCAAGGTTGCGTCGAGTAAGGCGTCGTGCGCGTTGGGACGACGGTAAAGATAGTACCAGTACTCCATCGGGCTTGCAAAGATTCCGACGCATACGGAGACGACGCCAGCCACGGCGACAAAGCCCTTTGCCAAGAATGGCTTGTACGACCAGAGTCGCCCAGCGCCGTCAACGAAGGCGGCTAAAGCGTAACCCGTCAATAGCGCGCTGTAATGCGCGCCCGGAGCGAGCGTAACCGGCTCGCGTGAGGCTAGAATCTCGACAAATCCTGGAATCAGGAACAATCCGTAACGGGAAATACACGGAAGCAGCGCCAGCGGGCCGATAATCGCCAATACGTACCCGATGCGCGCAAACAGGAGGGTCCAGAGAGATTTACCTCCGCTAGCGCCGCTCCAGTCGAAGAACTTCAACGATTGATAGGGTACGTGCGAGTTTAATGCCGGACGTACGATTCCGAAGTATGCGACGCACATTACGATTGCCAAAACGGCAATCGCCCATCCGGCACGACGGGCCTTACCGTCATCGCGCGTCGCCGTTACCGCGAAGAGCACCCCGTTGGTGGCCAGGACGACGAACTGATCTTCCCTCGTGCAAGCGAGTAGCGATGCCGCGACTAAGCTCGTTAGCCAGCGGCGCCGGTCCAGCGCATATACGAGCGTTGCCGAGAGCAGTGGAACGAAAGCCATCTCGTGAAAATCGCCAACGCCGTTTGCCCAGAGAATTGGATATAGTGAAGCAACAACCACTAAAGCAACGGCTGGGATTTGATTAAATCGCTTTCGCGCTAATCCCCAAAGGGGGAAGAGGGTTGCCGCGACGATGATGGCTTGAAAGTACTCGAGACCGACTGGACCAAACAGGCGCAGAAAGGGCCACGCCGTTGCGATGATCGGAGACCAGTGAACGAGGAGGTGGTTAACACCACCCTCTGCGGTGCTCGAGAAACGGTGCCCGAGACCGGCGATGACCTGGGTAAAGATGCCGAGATCGACGTCGTTTCGAAAGATGGCGTAACGCCATTGGACGATCGCGCAAAGCGTCGTTGCCAGGGCGAGAAAAGTTCCAGCAACTACGGCGGAATATGCCAAAGGCGTCCGAGGCCGCTTCATTCGATGCAAAACCTGCTGCGAGGTAGGTTGTCATGGAAGTGCCCGCCGGCATTACTACCGCGGTATTTAGAAGCGGTCCTGTTTTGGAGCTTCCCGAGAGTCGTTTGCCGGGATGCCTACATCTCGCCCGTTAGCAGCGCGGATAGCACGGCGGAAGAGGCGGCGGCGGATACGGCCCTTGTTGCTGAGGATTTTGCTGATACTGCGGCTGTGGATACTGCGGCTGCGGGTATTGCTGATATTGCGGCGGGTATTGCTGATACTGCGGTTGCGGGTATTGCCCTTGCGGATATTGCGGATATGGCCGGTAGCCATACTGCTGTGAGACCTGCATCTGGGGGACATCGAGCGGTTTGGCCGCCGCGACATCGTCTCGAAATCTTCCGAAGGTTGCCGGGTCGCTTTGGAACAAGGCGATGAGATTCTCCGCGCGCTGACCGTCGCTCGGATGGTCGGAGTTCGGACCGCCCTGCTGGGCGTTTGGGGTCTGGCCGTGTAGACGCAAGTTCCAAACCATCCCCCATGGATTGAAACCGGCTTTTGCACACGTGTAGGCGCCGGCGCGGTCCGCATTCGTCTCAGACTGACGCTCGTAAGCGATCGCATTAGGATCCTGCGGCACGCGGCCGCCCTGCGTCGCTTGGTAGACCGCGAACATGTCGTGGTGAATATCGTGATTGACTTCGTGGCAAATAACGCCGGCGAGTTCGTCGCGGTTTTTCAAAAACGAAAGGAGAGCGGCCGTTACGTACACGTTACCGCCGGGGGCGGCGAGCGCGTTGGGCGTGGACTCGTTGAGCAAGAGAAAGTGGAACGGCGTGAAGTATTGCGGGTTGGCCACCGAAGCGATCGCGTCGGCAATCGGATCGAGCGTCCGGTAAAGCGACGCCTGTTGCGGAATGATCTCACCGCGCTGCTCGTAGGACAAATAGCGCTGTTGGCCGATTTGCGTTTCCCAAACCCGCTGCTCGTAGCTGCTGTCCGCGCGAACCGCCTGCGGCCACAAACACGCCGCGAGCGAAACCGCGGCGGCCGCTCGCCAGGCGAACTGAAAGGTCACGGGACTCGGCTTCCCTGCCGGCCCGGGCGTCCACTGCGGCAAATTCCCAGAAAAGGCTAAGAACGGATGAGAGTCTGCTGCCCCCTTCACGAGCCTCCCAGGATCGCCGCGGCCTTTGAGAACGCTCGCTTCCAAGCGGCGTGGTGCGCGGGATACGTGGGATAAGCCGGATCGTCGGCGGTCAACCAGTCCTGCGGGTAAACTTCGAAGACTTGCGCGTCGTTGTACATGGCGTACGCCAGCAGTTTCGGAAACGGAGCGATGTGGGTTCCCGGCTGCAGCGTGAAGTTAATTGGCTGAAACTCGAGGGGAACCTGGCCGGCGTGCGCCATGAACGCATCGCACCAATACTGGCTCGACGTGCACTTCTCGACCACGCGGCCGTAGTTACCCGAACCCAGATTTTCGGTGCCGAATCCAACGCCATCTGCGGCGGCCGCGTTCGCAACCTTATCCTGAACGTCAAACGGGTGCGATGGATCCGAAAAAGGATTGAGCGCTACGAGTTGCTGCACGACCGCATGGTGGCGACGCGCCGTCGCGGCGATAAAGCCCGTGAGTCCTGCGCTGTATTGGGCCCAGAACTTTGCGGAGAGACCGAAATTCCTCCAGGCCGGAAAGCAGTTGCCGTCGGCGCCGTGCTGGGGAAAATCCTCGGCGCCGGCTCCCAGACCGAAGCGCATATAGCCGACGTTCGCGTTATTTCCATAACGGCTGATGACGACCGCAATGAACTTATGCCAAGGCGTGAGGTACCCTGGTTCCCAGTAAACCGGCGTCGGCGGGACCACGACGCCGCCGCCGGGATTCGGACAGGGAACGAGATCGACGCGGTTGCGGCCTGTTTGTGCGAGAACCCACGGCGGCGTCGCGACGTCGGTCGTACCTACTTCGTCGGCTCCGGCGAAAAGCAAATTTACGATCTTGTTTGCAGCAATCCAAGGTTTCATCGTCCGTTCGATCGGTTCAAAATCGTATTGCAGCGAAGCCTTTGGGCCTTTATCGATACCCGACCACAACACGACGACGCTCGCCCCGCAAAGGCGGCGATCCGCACCGAGATATTTTAGGATTGCGGGATTTTGCTTCGTTTCGTCGACGCTGTGCAGCCAGACCATTAAGCCATGCACCGCGTTGGGATCCGCCGCGCCCGGTGCGGGCTGCCGGCACGATAATGGTGTCGTCGAAGTCCCTGAGGCGAGAGGGGCCGAGGCAAACGACAAACCTTTGCCAGGCAAAGAACAAGCGACGATGCAGAGCGCCGGAACGAGCGAAAGTGCCGCGCTCTTCAGAGTGACGGCGGTCATGGCACCGCACTTCCCGAATCCGGCCGACAGGTCCTCGGACTCCCGTTCACCGCCCAATGGCGGCTCAGAGCCCTTGCCCATCTCCCCTAGATTGACAGGCTCCTCTAAAAGGCGCAGGCTGGTTTCGGCGGGCACTTCGGGTGTGTTCTTTCCAAGCGACGATTTGTTCGGCGTTGGATCGCTTTTTACGCATCAGCGAAAGGAGCCTCGTTTTTATGAAAGTCGTCTTATCGGCGCGGCGCTCATTCGGCGTTTGCGTCGCGTTTCTCATGTTGTCGGCTTGCACCGGAGCACCCATCCAGCCCGGTCCGCCCGCGGCGGTACCGCAGAGTTTGGCGCCCCCCGATAGCGCCCCAATGATGACCGCCTGCCCGACCGTTGGGAAAACCTACGCGCGGGGGGACGCGAAGGGCAAAGTGTCCGTCAAATTCCAGCAGGCGTATACCAAAGCGGGAGAACCCTACGAGCGCCTGCGTACGCAACTCGTCTACAGCAACTGGCCGCAAAATCGGCCGACGATCTACAGGAAGGACACGATCACCACCTGCGGGCGCGAATCCGGTAAGGCACCGGTTGGTGAAGTCGAGACGGGCGGCGGTAGCCTTCACGAGCAGTGTCACAACGGCACTTGTACGATCACCCTAAACCTCGAAGTCAAGTATAAACCTCCGGCGACGCTGCCCGGCGGAAGACAGTGGAAATTCGATCTCCTCCGGTTCGCTCCGGATAAACCGATGAAGGGCTTCGAGCCACTACCATTTTATAAAGTCGTCATCAACCGATAGTCGATCGGAACGGTCTCGTTTGAAACGAATGCGGGCGCGCCACGACGCGCCCGCATTTGCCGAACCGTAAAAACCTGCGGAGGAATCAGGAGGGCCCATGAAAATCGCAAGGATCGTGGCCGTTTGGGCGAGTTTCGCCATTGCGTTGTGTGCGTGGGCCGAGGTGCGCGCCGGCACGCTTCCAGATCTCAGCGGCACGTGGTATGCCAACGGCAACCCCGCGAAGCATTGTCACTTCAGTCAGAGCGGCAGTTCGATTTCGCTGACGAACGAACGGGGAGCGACGGCCACGGGAAGCTTCCTCGACGCCGGCTCCCTCGTCACGAACTGGGGGCCGTTCGGCGGCGGCCAAATTACGGGCCGCATCTCGAGCGATCTTCGGACGATCACCTGGAGTAACGGAACGTATTGGTCTCGCCCGTCCGGATTCGTACCACCCGCACGCGTCGCAGCGTCGACAACGCCCACGCCGAATCCGTACCGGTCCTTGCGATGGGGCAGCGTTGGACGAGTGCAAGGGCCAATCGAGGTCTTCCAAGGTTGGTCTGCCCTCAAACGTGACGGGAGCATGGTATACGCCTGTATCTCGTTTAAGAATACAAGCAGCGTCGCAGCAACGCGCGTCCGCTTCGACTTTCCGCTCTTGAATAAGAGCGAGCACGTGGTGGATACGGCGCGACTCGATCGTAAGGGAACCTTTTCCCCCAAATATCGCCATTCATGGTTGGGGTAGTATTACGGATTGGGCGGCCGGCAGCGGGCACCGCGGCTACTCCGATAACTGCGTAACGTGGAAGGCAGACGATGAAGCAGAGGCGTCCGCGTTCTCGCGCCTTCAGTTCTTTATTTATCGCGTCGAGCGAGTGGAGTTTGCCGACGGTACCACGTGGCCGCGCCCGAGCGAGCCGTCGGCGAGTCCGTAAGTAGCGACAATACCGGTGCCAGGCTCGCCCCAAGAAAAGCACACGCTGAAACTAAAAGCCGGCGACAAGGTTTCCATCCCGGGAGAAGGCCCGCGCGGCGGCGGCGAGATCTCAAACATTCGTCGATCACTGAAACGTACCGAGCGCCCAAGGTACTTGCGAAACTTGATTTCGGTTCAAAAGCCATGGCTTGACGGCGCCGAGATCGCTCGCTTTAAGTCTCTAATGATCGCTTGCTTCTTCGCAATCCGACGAAAGGGACCGGCACGTGAAAGCTGAGCGAAGCGGAATCTCGCTCGGCGCCCCGGCAAGCGGAACCGGCTGCGTTGAGTGCTTGGCGCACGGTGATTGGTGGTTGCATCTCCGCCGCTGCGCCGAGTGTGGTCACATTGGCTGCTGCGATACCTCGCCTAATCAGCACGCCTCGAAACATCATTCTTCGACTCGTCATCCGATTATCGTCACCTTTGAACCCGGCGAGGATTGGTTCTTCGACTATCGCACCGGCGACTTCTTCGAAGGCCCGAAACTCGAACCGCCATCCGCGCATCCGCCGAGTCAGCCGGTTCCCGGCCCCGAAGGGCGCGTTCCCGAAGACTGGCAATCCTTACTCAACGCATAGCCGCCGGAGCGTGAGCTAATTTCCGGCTACGGCATTATCGCGAGGCTTCGATGTATCGGTCGACCTCGGTAGCGACCATCGTGAGCGGCATACCTCCGTTGGTAACGATGCGGTCGTGAAACGTGCGCACGTCGAACTTCGAACCCAGCGCCGCGCGTGCCCTTTCGCGCAGCTCCGCAAAGGTTAGCGAGCCGAGTTTGTAAGCAAGAGCTTGAGCCGGCAGATCGGTTGCGTAGCGGGGAAGCTCGGTTGAGATTTCCATCTCGGACATGAGCGTGTTCTCCCGCAAAAATTGGGCGGCTTTATCGTAGCTCCAGCCCAGGGCGTTCATCCCGGTATCGACGACGAGGCGTGAGGTGATGAAAGCGTCGAGCGCGTATCGCCCGTACAAATCGTACGGGTCCTCGTACGCGCCGAACTCCTTTCCGAGATCCGCAGCGTATTCGGCGTAGCCCTCGTGATAGGCGGCGATATAGGTGGAGATGGCGTGAAAGGCGCGGAATCGCGGTAGTGCTTTGTTCTCACGCGCGACGTTGATTTCATAGTGGTGACCCGGGACGAGCTCGTGGAGCGCGAGTGAGGCCACGCTTAGCAGCGACCGCTCCGAAAGATTTGAACCGTTGAAAAGATAGTATCCCGTTCCCCCGGTCTTCGCCCCGGGATGGTAGTAGCCGAAGGTCATTCCAGCTTCGAGGTCTTCGGGAAGCCGCTTCGCTCCAAACGGCGCTTTTTGAGTACGCACGAAAAACTTGTCAAGCGCATCATATCCGATCCGTGCGAAGTGTTCGAGCTTCGAACCGATCTGATCCGCAGACTTCGGAACGAAGCGAGGATCGACGCGCAGCCGGGCATGAAACTCGGCGGCGGTGCCGCTAAAGGCGAGCCGAGCGCGAACCGCCGCCATCGCCTCGCGCAACTCGGCAACGGCACCCAAGCCGCGGTCGTGAATCTCCTCCGGCGTCAAGGCGGTCGTCGTTTGATCGCGTACGCAATAGCGATAGTATTCGGCTCCGTCCGGCGTGGCCGACTGCCCCCATCCTTCGGAAGCTGCGGCAGCGTACGGCCCTTCGAGGTAGTCGACGAGCTCGGCGAGCGCCGGAACCACGTGCTCGCGCAAGATCTCGCTCGTTCCGTCTGGTGCGTCGCTCCCTTTTGAAAGAAATGGGCTTCGCTCGATCGTCATCGCGGCGCGATGCATTGCGACGATCGGTCCGAGCACGCGCCGCGGCAGCACGATGCCGCGTTGCACTTGCCCTTGGAGCTTCGTCTTGGCAGCGCGCGCATAAACACCGACGTCGCGGAGCACGGCAAGATAGCGTGCTCGGGATTCGGTACCGTCGACCGCCAGGGTGCGGAAGATCATCTGAAAGGCGGAAGGGAAGCAGCGATACGGCGTGACGGTGACGACGTGCCAATATCGTCGCGTTGCGTCGAGTCTGCGCTCGACGGCCTGCCGGAGCACCGCGAGAGAGAGGCGATCTTGGTCGGTAGGCGGCCTGCCGATCGCATCTAGCTGCGCGAGGGTCGCTCGGCACCACGCGGCCGCTTCCTCGTTGAGCGCTTCGGTTTCCGCTCCGATACTGGAGATCGGCAGGCCCTGTCCCGCGCGGTAGATCGCCGTGTACGCGGAGCCGCGCAGCGGTCCGCCTTCGTCGGCGTTTGTCGCCTCGTAGGCGTCGATCGCCACTTGTACCGTTTGCATGCGAGAGAGTTAGCCGGCGGCCGGAGAAATACCGCCGGAGCGTGGCCTCCGGCGCGCCTCTTTGGTAAGCTTCGGCAATGGATTCCCCGATGACGCCGCGCATCGGCGCGGCGCGTCTCGTCAACTATTCGCTACCGGTCCTTGCGATCGAATTCGTGATCTATCCGGTGCTCGCGATCCTTCCGTCGTTTTACGTGAATTTCAGCGGCGGCGAACTTGCCTCGTACGCCACGGCGATCCTCGTCTCACGTCTCGTCTACTCGTGCAGCGGGCCGGTCGTCGGCTACTTGAGCGACCGCTTCACCACGCCGTGGGGGCGCCGCAAGCCCTGGATGGTCGTCGGAACGATCGTCGAGATCGTCGGCGTGTATCTCGTCTTCATCCCACCTGCGCACGCCGGCCCGGAATATTTCGCCTGGGCTGCCGCCCTCGCGCTCTTCGGCTTTAGCATGATCGACGTTCCATACATCGCCTGGGGCAGCGAAATCACGCGCGACTATTCCATGCGCTCGCGCATCTCGTCTTACCGGGCAGTTTTTGCGGTCTTCGGCCAGGTCGTCTTTCTCGCGCTTCCACTGGTGCCGGCTTTCGGAGGAAGGAACCTCCTCGAAGCACCGACGATCGCCCGTCTCGGACTGGTGGCGATTCTGCTTCTCGTCGTGACGATGAGCATCGCGCTGCTATGGGGCCCGCGCCCGGAGGCTGAGGAGACGAAACCCGCCGAGACCACCGTTCTTCGTCTCATCGCCGCCATGGTGCAGAACGTCCCGATGCGGTACCTCACCGGAGCGACGGTCTTCACGTTCCTCGCATACTCGATCCAGTTGACCATCGGCCTGCAGTTCATGGCATCGATCGGATTCGCGAGCACGTTCGGCCCCTTGACCCTGGCGGGACTTGCCCTCTCCATCCTTACGGTGCCGCTCTGGGAATCGATTACCAAACGGATCGGCAAGCATAAGAGCTGGGCGCTGACGCTCGTCGTTAGCCTCCTTGGATTACTCGCCTTTTTCGTCGTAGCACCGCTCTTTGGCACCTTTGCGGCGCTGATTGCCTCCTCACTGATCGTCGCATTCCCGTCGGCATACATGACGGCGTCACTGCCCTACTCGATCATGGGCGACGTAATCGACTACGACGAACTGAAAGCGCGTTCGAATCGCTCGGCGAACTACTCGGCCGTCGTTCTGCTGGTCATTCGACTCCAAGTGGCGGTCGGTGGTGCGATCGCGTTCTCGATCCTCAGCGCGATGCGGTTCGACGTTCATCGTATCGGCTCGCATGCGCAGCCGGCGATCGTTCTGGCGTATTTCGTCGTGCCGGGGATCTTCTTCTTGCTCGCGTTCGCCTGCACGTGGGCATTTCCGATCGACGCGCGCCGCGCGGCGGTCGTCCGCAAACGCCTCGAGAAGGGGAGAGAGGTTCGATCCCTCACCGGGCATTAGTATAAAGAGGCGGCTCATTCTTGCGAGCCGCCTCGGCTGCACCCTGGGAAAGCCCTACTGGCATCCCTAGGCGCGGGAAAGAAGTGTGGTGGCGGCTTCGGTCAATCGCACCGCGGCGGTCGCAAACGAGCTGCGCATCGTCGGATCGACCGTCGTTTCGCGGCTGCTGCGGAGCGACGGCAAACTGCCGGAGCACGCCGTGTCTGGTATAGCGACAATTCCTACGGTACAGGGCGCCCGTACTGGCGGTGTGCCGAGAGTATCGACGCTTGGGAGCGTCGGAACGCGGGCTCGCTTGGCCGATTCATCGACCTGTCGCCCGTTTCTCAGCTGCCTTGCAGCAACAGTCAAGCGTTTAGCGCGCAAGCCCTTGGGGAACGGACGAAAGACTGTGACGTTGCGAATTGCGCTCTGTATCGCCCTTGCCGTTGCGTTGGCCGCGATGTCGGTCGCCGAGACGATCGCCGCGCCGACAACCGACGCGCATTTTGTCGTGCAAGCCCAACAAGACGCGCTGGGCCAGTACGCCCTCGGCGTACTGGGTCAAAAAAAGGGGGCCAATGCAGCCGTAAAATCGTTGGCAACCGAGATTGCTTCCAACGCTAGTAACGCCAACTTTGACCTAAACCAGTACGCGAAATTGCACGGTATCACGCCGGCGACCAAACCCACGTTGCGAGCGTCGTATCAGTATGGTCAGATTTCGTCGACCTCTGGCTCCACGTTCGACAAAATCTTCGTCAGCCGCATCTACGAAGACGTGACGCTAGCAGTTTCAACGTACCACGCCTACGTGATGTCGGCCGTCGATCCGACGCTAAAGAAATTCGCACAGCGCCAAGAACAGGCACTGGCGAATATTGCAACACGCGCCCGCAAACTCGAGCACTGACAGAAGCGCGCTTAAAGGACTCGAAGGCCAGCGTCGCCGTTAGGGGTCGAAGCCAAAGGAAGCCTTCGCTAAGGGTCGTAGCTTCGCAATATCCGCGCGGGCTGGTGGGCCTGGTGCGGGCTGACGATTTAGCTTTGAGCGAGTGGATTGTGATAGGGTATTGCGTGGCGCCGGCGTCGCTTCGATTTTAGCGTGATCGTCCATCTCGTCGACGGAACCTACGAACTCTTCCGGCATTTTTACGGGCTGCGTCGCTTTAGCAAGGGAAAGGATCGGCCGTTCGGCGCGGTCGTCGGCGTGCTCAACACCGTGCTGCAAATGTTCGCTGAGGGCGCCACGCATCTCGGCGTTGCCACCGATCACGTCATTGAATCGTTTCGAAACGACCTCTGGAACGGCTACAAGACGGGGGAGGGAATCGACGCCGCACTCCGCGCACAGTTCGAGCCGCTCGAGGAGGCCCTGCAAGCCATGGGGGTCCCGGTCTGGGCCATGATCGATCTCGAAGCCGATGACGCAATGGCCTCGGCGGCGATGATTGCGTTTCGGGACTCCCGGGCGGAAAAGATCTGTATCTGGACGCCGGATAAAGATCTCTCGCAATGCGTGCGTGCGGATCGCATCGTGCAAATCGACCGCAGGAGTAAGGTTATCCGAGATGCCGATGGCGTCCGAGCCAAGTTTGGCGTGGACCCCGAGCTAATCCCCGACTATCTTGCACTGGTTGGCGATGCCGCGGATGGTTATCCCGGCATCGCCGGGATCGGCCCGAAGGGTGCGGCTGCGCTCATTAGTCGCTATGGCGCCATCGAGCAATGGCCGCCGAACGAGCTCGGCGATCGTCAGACGTTGGCACTATTATTTAAAGAGTTGGCAACGCTTCGAACCGATGCGCCGCTCTTTGCAAACGTCGACGAGTTGGCATGGAGCGGGCCTACCGCCGGCTTTCCCGCTTTTTGCGAGCGTTTTCACGCCCCCGAGCTGCTTGCACGCGCAGAGCAGACCGCACAAGCGTTTCGGTAGCGCCGCCCAAGCGCTCAGTTTGGATTGAGAGCGATAATGGTCGTTCCGTGAAGCGAGCTGATATGGATGAGGCCGCCGGGGCCGGCGAACACAGAACCCTGCGAAGACGCGTGCAGCACGTATCCCGGAAGGTGTGCGCGGTACCAGGCGGTGACCGTGCTTACCGAATCGGCCGTTTTTAAGCCGGAGGGGTCGCCGTCACGGAGTGCCGTGGGCCAATACGACTTCGGTTTGCCCACATCGAGCAGGAAGATGGTGGCGCGCGGATACAGCGGAAGCTTTCCGTCGTACACGAGGGCAAGCGCAGGTTTAGGTGCTGCAAAGGTGAGGACCGATGCCGCCAGCGCGATAAGGAGAGCTTTCTTCATGGCCGTAGCGTAAAGGAAACGCGTACCGTCAGCGTGCGGCCTACCGGCTCGAGCAGCCCGCATTTCTGCGGGCTGCTCGAAGATCGCTGTGCCGGGCGGTCGCCGGCGGATCGTTAGCGGCGCGGCCTCCAGATGAAACCGTGGAGCGCTCCTTGCCCGTCGTACCAGTAGCCCGTCACCGTGCCGTTGGCATTGATGCTGAAGGGCTCGGTGTACACCGACCCTTCCGGATCGAACTCGGAGAATTTCCCGGTTGCCGCCCGGTAGAAGCCGTGGACGGCGCCCTGATCGTCAGAGTACAATCCGGTGACTTCGCCGGCATCGTTGATTGCTTCGGGCTGCGTTCCGTTGCCGTAGGTCGAACCAGCGTTGGGATCCTGGAACACGATCTTTTTCTGGTGTCCCCCCGCGAGGAGTCCCCATACGACGCTGTTCTGATCGACGAAGAATCCGACCGCTCTGCCCTCGTTGTTGATGCCGCCAAATTGGGTGTCGTCGGATCCCGGCTGCGCAATCGTCCTGATCGCGCCGGCCGCGCTGCGGATATACCCGCGGTTGATTCCGTCTGAACTTACGTAGTTTCCGGCCGCTTCTCCGCGGTCGTTCAGGCACACGATGCATACGGTACTCAAAATGGAGCCAGGCGGATTGACTTGCACGAACGAGCCGTTGCGGTGGCGAATGAATCCGTGGGGCAAGCCCTGGGCGTCGAAGTAGATTCCGGCGGACGCGAGGCCCGAGTTGATCACTGCGGCCGAGGTCCCCTGGGGAACGCTATCGCTCGAAACCTGACTGGCCCAGGGAGCATGGTACGTCGAGATCGAGCCGTCTTTGCTGCGTATGAACGCGTGAGAGACTCCCTGCGCGTCATAGTACTGCCCCGACGCTCGTTCCGCCGTTGGGTGATATCGTATGCAACGGTGGTCTGATTCGTCTGGGCTTGGAACGTGGTGTACTTTCCACGCGCCGTACGGACGAACGAGGCGATGACGTCGTCCGCACCGAGATAGTATCCCACGATGGTGCCGCCCGCGTTGATCGCATTGCCGGCCGTTCCGCAATCGTTGAACAGGTCGGACGGTGCGCAGTTACTTGGGTCGATCGCACCCGGCACGTCGAATACCTGCACGCCGCCGCCACGGGAGTGCGACGCTCTTCCATGCGAGAGCCGAATGCCGCAATTGAAATGAGCGGGATTCTCCCGCGATGATGCGCTCGTCATCGGAGTTCCGGTGTTGATGACGGGAAGCGTCTTGCAAGCCCCACCATTCTTGGCTTGTGATACTCTCTGGGTTGACTGCGAGGACGGCGTCATCTGTAGGGAACTGCCTCCGGGCCCGCATGAAGCCAAGCTCAGAGCACCACGAAGCTCGCCGCTAAAAATCGGATACGAAAATGTAGCATAACGATCTCCTTAGCCTAGTTATCGGGAAAGTCTTGAAGCCTAGGTAGGCTGCGAGTCACCGCGCGGCCTGAGGAAAATCTACGGCCACCGCTTGTCTAAGGCAATGTCCTATTAGGGTACCAGAGGGACGCATCGATGAAGTCGGCGTTCGCGCCTTTACGCCAACCAGACGTCGATCGAACCTTTCCCCGATGCACCACCGCTTCGATCGCGTTCCAGAGCGATCGTGCCTAGTCGAATGGGCGCAACCGTTACGGTATCAACGAATAGACGGTTCCACAACCGCCGAAGTCTTCACACCCTATGGAGCCGCCATATTAGGTCGTGCCGTACAGCGTGCCCTTCACATCGATTGGGGGCGCGGCGGGCATCGATCCAGTAGAATTGTGACGGAAGGTATGCAGCACCGTCTCCACGCCCGTCGCGCTCATGCTGTAGATCAATCCGCGACCGGTAGCTCCGCCGAAGGAAGCGGCTCCATACAGGGTGCCGTTTGCGTCGGTCAAACCCGCGAACGGACTCGATCCGTCGTCATCGTTGAAGCGGTGCAGGACCGTCTCTTTACCGGTCGTGCTAATGCTGAACACGGTGCCGCAGCCATCGCTGCTGCTGGTGCATGCCGCTCCGCCGTTGACCGTCGTCCCGTAGAGCGTCCCCTTCATGTTGACTAGCGGCGCAAACGCATAGTATCCATCGGTGCCCCCCGCGAAGCTGTGCAACACCGTTTCCTCGCCGCTCGTGCTAATGCGATACACCGTGCCGCAGCTCCGATTGCTCGGGCAGCCCGTTCCGCCGCCGCTCGTCGTTCCGTAGAGCGTGCCGTCGACTTCAGTCAAGCCCGAGCACGGATTCGATCCGTCGGCGCCCTCGCGAAAACTATGCAGTATCTTTCTCTTTACCGGACGGGCTGATGCTGAAAACGGTTCCAGCCTGGTGTTTGCCTCCCCCAAAGGTCGTGCCATAGAGTGTACCGTTTACGTCGACGAGCCCCCCAAACGGCGACCTTCCGTCAGGATTGCCGGTGAAGCTGTGCAGCACCGTTTCCTGACCAATCCCGCCCGCAGTAACCACGATGCTGAAAACGGTGCCCTGCTTGGATGCACCGCCGTCTACGGTCGTTCCGTAAAACGTACCGTTGACTGCGAACACCCCGGCATGGGGATTCGCCCCATCGGAGCCCTTGCCGAAGTGGTAAAGCACTTTTTCGTCGCCGGTGGCGGTGATGTGGTAAAAAGTCCCGCCGCCGTAGCCGCCGCCGCGCGCGGTGGTCCCGTAAAGAAAACGGTTCACCTCGATCAAGCCCGCCTCAACATCCATTCCGTCCAAGCCGCCACTGAATCGTGCAGCACCTGATAGGACGTCTCCGCTGGGATCGCGGCATCGGCACCGTGCGGACCTGTCATCGGAACCGTCCCGCCGTCGTTACCTCCGCAGCCCGCTAAGATCGCAACAATCGAAAAAATGCCGAACCAATAGCGGCTCGAATCCAAGCCTCGCATTTTGTGCTACTCCCGCTACCGCCTGAAGGCGCGCTACTTGGACGTTTGGGTGAGGAGCACGTCGTACGAGCCCTTGGGCACTGCAAAGCGTTTGGTCGGAAGTTGGCCGGCGGGATATGCGTACGTCTGAAGTTGGGAAGGCGTTTGGGACGCCTCGATAATTTTTTGTTTCGCGGCTTTGCCGAAGATCGTATATTGGCCGCCGGCGGGCGCGTCTTGCAGTAACGTTACGCCAGCGACGACGGAGCCGGAGAAGCGGTAAATGTACGAGTATCCCTGCGACGCGGCGCCGACGGAAATCGTCACAAACCGTCCGTTCCGCTGCATTCCGCCCAGAGTCCCCAAGCCCCGGAACCCTTTGCCGTGCAGATGGATGGTGCGGAATGCCAATGCGCCGCGCGCTAAACGAGCGACCACGGATGAAGAGTCCGCGTATCCGTCGGCGTTGAGGTTTCCCCGATCGTCGTAGGCCACGGAGAGACACTCCCACATGCCGGCCGGCTTGAGGTAGTAGTCGGCGTGCAAAGGGCTCGCAAACACGGTGACGGCCCCGGCGTCTCCCTCCGGGTTGGTAAATTCGGAAACGGCGAGGTCGCCCGAAACGGGATCGACGTCGCAAGCGTCGGGAAAGCCGTAGTCGGCCCAGACCATACGTTGCGATCGGCTGCGTTCCACCGGGCGGAAACTCCAGCACGCTTGCTCGCTTATCGGCCAAGTAGGGTTACCTCCCCATGCCCATCTTTCAAAATGGACGTTATCATGGTTCCGCGATGAATGTTTATTTTCGGATGTTCCTAAGCGTGGCGCTCGTTGGATGCAGCCTCTCGGGGCTGGCCGTTGCGCGGGCGGCCTCTGCGGGAACGGACGGGGCATTCCAGATCACGGCAAACCCCGACGGCGGCACCATCCTCACCGGAACCCTGGGAAGTGCGTCGCTACCGGCCGCGACCGCCACGCTCATGCGCCGCGTCCACTCCGAGCTCGGCACGCGGCCCACGATCGTGCAGGTTGCGATGGACGCGCACGATCGGTCGCTGGCGCTGCTCTTTACCGCCGCTCGCAGCGGCACGCCGTATACTGGCCTCGCGATCGTAACGGCGAGTGCGGGGGCGCAGGCGCCGGTGCGGCGCTGTACGATACGACCGCCCGTTTTCATTCGACGGTCGGTCCGATGATGCACCGGCTTCAAGGAATGACCGTCCGAACGCCGGCCAGCGCTTCGAATCGGCCCATACCATTCGCTCCTGCCGAGCCGCTAGTTCAGCACGCCTTCGCCGACGGCACGGGAAGCATCGGCATCCCCGCGGACTGGTCGCTGAAAGTCGGCGGCGGCGGCAGCGCGGTAGCGCTCGGACCCCGAGGCGGAGCGCAGGTCTCCTACAACATGGCCTTTACCGGAACCGATCCTTCGAACCCACGCGCGCAGATGTTCATGAAAATCGCGTCGCCTTTGCAGCGTCAGACCCTGAGCTTGCTGCCCTACACGGGCGATCCCATCGGCTCTTGGAAGGCCATGTACGGCGTGCTGGCTCAGAAGCTGGGACTGCCGCGACCGCAGATTCAAGTGACGAGTTCGACACCGGCGGGTGCGACGGGCGCCGACATTACCGGAACGCTCGGCACCGGAGCGAGCACGGTACGCTTCATCGCGCACGTGTTGCTGATGCCGCCGAATCCCAACGGCATGTGGACGATCTCCGACAGCCATATCTTCGTGAAGGAGTCGGAACTCGCGCGCCAAGGCGCGACCGCAAAGGCGGTTCTCGACAGCGTACGCATCAACTTCGGCGCGCTGGTAGCTCAAGAGAACGCGATTCGGCAAAGCTTCCAGCGCGAGTTCGAGGCGCAGATCGCCAACGACAGGGCGCTCGATGCGGCTCGCCAGCAGCGAACCGATGAGGCACTGGCCTCCGATCGCGCCGCCCAAGAAGGCATGCACCGGCAAGCCGTTGCGATGGAGAATTACTCGCTGGATCGGGCGGTCGTCGTCGACACCGCAACGGGCGCGCATAGCACGGTCGACTCGGGATTCGCGAGTACGCTCGTTCGCGATAACCCGAACTATCAGCAGGTTCCCGCGGCCGACCTCCTTCGCGGCGTCGACTACTAGGAACGGGCCGTACGCCCCAGACGCCGTGACGTGGAGATTCAACCTCGGGACGCGGATCGGCATCGGAATCTTGGCCGCGTTCACGTTCGGCGTCGCCGCCCTGCTGTTCGCTCTGCCGACGGTATTCGGCGGCGACCGCAGCGGCGACTGGATGGTGCTGCTGACCGGGCTGGCGATGGCCGGCCTCGGTACTTTCGCGAGCTTCGGCCTGACCGCCGCAGTGCGCACCCGCGTCACGCTCGACGCTCAAACGCTCGACGCAACGGTGGTCGCCGGGCACAGCGCGCTCTTGGTTCCGCATTTCCGTGAGGTGAGCTTGCCGTTATCGGAAATCCGGTCGGTCGAACGCCGCTGCGAGCTATTCCGGACGCTCGGTCTTTTCACGACGCGCGAGGCGCTGTCGGTCGTAACGGCAGGCGGCGCGCGGATCGGCTTGTTTAGCAACACGCTGGGGAACGCGAGCACGCTGCCCCTCGACGAAGTCGCCGACGCCGTCGCCGCGGCCGCGGGGGTTCCGGTAACCGACGACGGCACCGTTCGCACGAAAGGCTCCGGGCTCTATGGCGCCGCGTCGTCGTCGTGGAGCGAATCCCCGCTCGATCAAGCCAGTGCGAGCAAAGCGCGGCGCATAGCGCTCGCAACGGCACAGATCTGCACCGCGTTACTACTCCTCACGTTCCTGCTGCGAGCCTGCCTCTGACGACGGTCATTTGCCGCGCTCGGCAAAGGGGCGCAGCTCCTCCGGGTGGTGTCGCAGATAGGTAAGGACGTGATGCCGCTTTTGTGCTCCTCTCGTGTCGCTAGCATCGGAGGGACAAAGCTCCGGCATTCTCGCCGCGATGCGCGCAAAGATCGTTCCCCACCGTTTCTTTATGGCAGACAGGCTCACGTCGAGTTCCGATGACGCGGAGGCATCGTCCAGTCCATCGATGGCTGCCTCCAGAAGGTCCTTCTCTCCCTGAGTGAACCCGAGACACGGCAACCGATGCTGGCCAAATATTCCTGCCGGGATCGAACCGGGATAATTTCTTATTGTTTCGAGCGTTATCACGCCAAGCGCCCGTTCCGAGCTCCATGCCGATGCCGGATGCTCTGCATGAAATCGCTCGAATCGATCGACGACTTCGAAACCCGGATGGCCGCCGGCATTCCATACATCCAGCATATCGACCACCTCGCAGATCGCTCTGGAAATACGGTAGCCTGCAAAGGCTTCGCCGTACGAGACCCCTAACAGTGCGCGAACCTCATCGCGCTGAACCGATGTCAGGATCTCATTATCCCAACTGGAATCGAGGATGATCTGTTGCAGATCACCGCGGGTGTTTGCGTCGCGAATTTCTTCGAAGGAAGCTAAGGGGTCGGGGCCGTCTAAGACGTCTTCGATGATTCGCGCATTGAGCCCGGGCTTTGGATGGCGGAGCTCGGCTGCGACGAACTCCTTCCGAGCAAACACCGCAAAGCCGAATCCGACGACTTGCGTCGCACGATCGGTGTGCCGCTCGATCACCGCTCCCCTAGCCGCATACTTTGCCCGAAGCATGTGTTCCCACGCCAGCAAACACCGCGACGGTCCGACGCGCTCGGCGCCATTCTTTGAGGGATGCAGTGCGAGACAGCTAGGGAGGTCTCGTACCGTTGGTTTGCGCCACGAGAAAGTGATGTGCATTCACGCCCCCGGCAGCTATCCTAATAGGATACTTTCCTCCGGGAACCTTAGTAGCATGTGACCGCTTCCCTTCTTAGGAGAGCGAATATAGTTTGAAAAGCGCGATTCCATAAGGGATTATCCTGCGGCGCACCCCCGAATTGGCCCCCTGAACCGACGCCCCGGCCAGCCTGAGTGCTTCCTGATATGCACAAAGATCAACAGGGTCGCTAACGTGGGGATAAATGCTTCGGCTCGTAAAGACCGAGCTTGTCGCCTCCCGGGAGTTCGAGCGTCGTCACCAAGCCCCACCCACGGTCGGCAACCGGCGTCGCTTTGATGCCCTTTTCCTGAAGCTGCCGTACCGTCGCCGCAATGTCGTCGCACATCAGCCAGAGCTCGTGTTCGGTATTGTCTTCCGTCTCATGGACGGCGAGTTCCGTCGGCGGAGCTGCGAAGAACAGCCGCCCGTTGCCCGCATCGACGTAACGCAGTCCGAGCACGTCCCTGAGAAAATCGTACATCTCCTTGGAGTGCTTCGTGTAGAAGATTGCATGGATGCCAGTGATCATTCCGTCTCCCTTCACTCGAACGATGCGCCCTTCGCGCACCGCGTCGCGTTCTACTAGGCTACGGCGCCTATAGGAGCGCCGGCGGAAGCGGCGCCCCAGGCCCGGACGCAGGAACGGCGAGCGATAGGTCGTACGCTCGCTGCACGGAGGATTTACCATGCGTTCTCTTCTTTTGGCTTTCGCGTTCGTCGCCTTAGCAGCGCCCACTGTCGTGATGGCTTCCGAAGCGCCGCCGCTGACGAACGTTGAGGCCGCGACGATCATCGCGCACTCGCCGGCCATTAAGTTCGCCAAATCGTGTCTACCGGCGACCGTCAGCCACCCGAAGCAAGAGGGAAAGTGGGCGGCGGTCACCGCGCACTGCCTCTCGAACCAAAGCGACGCCCGGTACTCGTATTTTCTCTATCACAATGGGGCGTGGCACATGTCGTGCGTTCACGGCGTAAACATCTACGATGTGAAGTTCTTGGTTTCGACCTGCGGCATGACGCAGAGCGAGGCAGCAACGTTTAAATAGCGGCGCCGATCTCGCGACCCACGGTTCGTTTGAGCGATCGCAACGCGCATCGCCGAGTCAATGGCCGTTTCGCTGGCCTTGCGAACTCCGAGCCCATGACTCCAGCTACCAATCGGTCCTTCGCCATTACGCCGCAGTATGGTATCGTTTATGATTGAGACCTTTCCGGAAAAAAACGCGCCGGCACGACGCTGGCAGTTTCAACGTATACGTAATGTCCGCCGCCGATCCGGCGTTTAAGACGTTCGCGCAACGTCACGATTCGGTGCTGCCGAATATCGCAGCACACGCCCATAAACTCGAGCGCCGAAACTTTTAGCGATTGGTTCGCTTCCTGGAACGAGTGACGGCTCGTCCGTTAGGCGAGCAACCGCCATCGTCCATGCGCTTGGCGTCGTGCAGGCCACCCTAAAACTCTTTCCCGCGAATCTATCGCTCGACCGCTTGCAAAACACACTACCGGCTAACCCCATGCAGGCTAAGGAAATGTTTTTTCCTTGGGTATAGTCCTAAGCGTGTCATCGAAAGAATATGTCGGCTCCACGACGTGGGCAATAGCCGAAGGTTACATCCCTGCGTGGAGCAATGGCCCCGAGCCGGAGTTCACTAGTCATGAAACTGCATGCATACTCAACGCCGGCGATCGCGACGCGCACCTTCAGATAACGATTTACTTTCCCGATCGAGAACCCGCCGGGCCGTACGAACTGACGGTACCGGCACGGCGAACAGTGCACCAGCGCTTCAACGACTTGACCGATCCCGAGCCGATTCCGCGCGGCTCGGATTACGCCAGCCTCATCGTTTCGGACGTGCCGGTCGTCGTCCAGCACACCCGCTTGGACTCGCGGCAATCGGAAAACGCACTCATTACCACCGTGGCGTACTCGCCCAGGTAGAGGAAGATCAATCGTGGTAACAGTCAGTGATTTCTTAATCGAGCGGCTCCATGCTTGGGGCGTCCGCCGCATCTTTGGGTACCCCGGCGACGGAATCAACGGCATCATTGCGGCAATCGACTGCTTTCAAAAGCAGCATAATGGCGCAGGCGTCGACTTCATTCAGGTGCGGCACGAAGAACAAGCCGCATTCATGGCGACCGCGCACGCGAAGTTTACCGGAGAGCTCGGCGTCTGTCTGGCAACCTCCGGCCCGGGGGCCATCCATCTGCTCAACGGACTGTACGACGCCAAAGGGGATCACGTTCCAGTATTGGCGATCACGGGTCAGAGCGCGACGAGCGCGCTCGGAAGCGAGTACCAGCAAGAAGTCGACCTGCAGAATCTGTTCAAGGACGTTGCAAGCGAATATCTCGCGACGGTCGTTGCTCCGGCGCAAGTCCGCCATTGCATCGACCGTGCGGTGCGTTCGGCAATCGCCGCGCGCACGGTCACGGCGCTCTTTTTTCCAAAGGACGTTCAGGAAGAGGAGGCCGTCGAAAACCCGCCGCATCGCATGAACCTTACTGCCTCATCGGTCGGAATCGAGCTCGGACGCTTCCTCCCCAGCGAGCGGGATCTCAAAGATGCCGCTGCAGTGCTCAACGCCGGCAACGAGGTGGCGATTCTGGTAGGCGCCGGCGCGTTCGGCGCCGAGAGCGAGGTGATCGCAGTCGCCGACGCGCTGCAGGCCGGATGCGCGAAGGCATTGCTCGGTAAGGCCGTCCTCTCAGACGAGCTTCCTTGGGTTACCGGAACGATCGGCCTCTTGGGAACGCGCGCGTCAAACGACATGATGAAGGAGTGCGACACGCTGCTCCTGATCGGCACAAACTTCCCGTACGCGCAGTTCTTGCCCAAGCCGGGCAAGGCGCGCGGCGTGCAAATCGACATCTCCGGGGCGCGGCTGGGTATGCGCTACCCGACGGAGATCAATCTTCAAGGTGACGCGCGCAGCACGTTGCAGGCGCTCCTGCCGTATCTCGAGCGCAAGAGCAATACGTCGTGGCGGGAATCGATTGCACGCAATCGCAAGGGCGAACTGGATATCAAGGAGACGCGTTCGGAAATCGAAGGCCATCCGATCAATCCGGCGCTGGTTTTCAGCGAGCTTAACGCGCACCTGCCCGACGGCTGTATCTTGACCGCCGACGCGGGCACGTCGACGAACTGGGCGGCGCGTTACCTGCAGATACGCAGTGGAATGAAGTGGTCGCTCTCGGGCGGCCTCGCGACGATGGGCTCGGCGGTCCCGTATGCCATTGCGGCGAAATTTGCCTTTCCGGACCGCCTCGCCATTGCCCTGACCGGCGACGGCGCGATGCAGATGAACGGCCTCAATGGGCTCATAACGGTCGCTCGTTACAGGAAGCGCTGGAGCGATCCGCGTTTGATCTTTTACGTCGCCAACAACGAAGATCTCAACCAAGTCACGTGGGAGATGCGCATCGAGACCGGCGTGCCGAAGTTTCCGGGATCGCAAGATCTCCCGTACTTTCCGTACGCGGAGTACGCGCGCATGCTGGGTTTCGAAGGCATCAAGGTCGATCGTCCCGGCGACCTTGGCGCCGCTTGGGAAGCCGTTTTGCGGGCCGATCGCCCGTCGGTGCTCGAGGTCGTCGTCGATCCCGAGATCTCGATGATGCCGCCTCACATCACGCCCGAACTGGCGAAATCGTTTGCGTCAACCGCGCTCAAAGGCGACCCCGATGAAGGGCCGATGATCGTGCAATCGGTCAAAAGCGTCCTGGCTGGAATGTTCCCCGCACACCGCAAGGGCGGGAACTCCAACCCCGACGCCGACAAAGAATGACCGTCCAGCGGCTCGCGGTGTCCGCATACCGCATTCCGACCGAGCTTCAGCCCGAATCGGACGGAACCGCCGTTTGGGATTCGACGACGCTCGTGCTGGTGGAAGTTGAAGCCGGAACGACGCGCGGGACCGGCTGGACGTACGGTTCGGCCGCGATCGCGCGGTTTATCGACGAACGCTTGCGGGATATCGTCGAAGGGTGCGATGCCTTCGCCAACCGGGCGGTTTGGGCGGCGATGAACGGGCGCGTGCGCAACGACGGCCGCAGCGGATTGGCCTCGTACGCCGTCGCCGCGGTCGACGTGGCGTTGTGGGACCTTCGAGCGCGCCTCTTGGACGCGCCGCTGTGCGACGTTTTTGGGTCCGCACCCACTTGCGTTCCCGTGTACGGCAGTGGCGGGTTCACGTCGTACGATCTTCCGACTTTGCAGCGTCAACTGGCCGGCTGGGCGGCGGATGGGATGTTCGCGGTCAAGATGAAGGTTGGGCGCGATGCCGCCGCGGATCCCGGCCGCGTCGCGGCGGCGCGTTCGGCGATCGGTCCTGGGGTCGACCTCTTCGTCGACGCGAACGGCGCATACAGCGTCGAGCAAGCGCTGGCGATGGCGGCCGTCTTCGAGCAGAGCGGCGTGGCATGGTTCGAGCAGCCCGTCGAACATAACGATCTCGCGGGAACGCGCTTCGTCCGCGACCGGGCGCCGGCCGGAATGGCGATCTCCTCCGGCGAGTACATCACCGATACCGCGGCAGCACCCGCCGTAGCCGTCGCCGTCAACGTGCTGCAAGCCGACGCGACGCGGTGCGGCGGCTATACGGGCTTTTTCGCGATCGACGGTTACTGCGACGCTACCCGAAAACCCCTCTCGACGCATTGCTCGCCGATGCTCCACGTTCACGTCGCAGCCGCATCGCTGCGGGTGCGGCACGTGGAGTATTTCTACGACCACGCGCGGATCGAAAAAATGCTCTTCGACGGTTTCATCGAGCCGGTTAACGGTGAACTGCGTCCCGACCGCTCTCGGCCCGGCCACGGCTTCACCTTCAAACATGCCGACGCAAAGAAATTCGAGGTCTAGTTCATCGTGATCGATCTCATCGGCGCAGTTGAAGGCCGCGTACTCGGCTCCCTGGAGCACTCGCAAACGCCGCCGGGCATTAGACCCGATCAGCGCGGCGAGTGGAACGGCGATGCCCGCAACCTCGAAGCGGATCTGCGCCTTCGCATCGCCGGCGAAGTGCGCTTTGACAACGGCTCGCGGGCGCTCTACGCGACCGACGCGTCGAACTATCGCCAGGTTCCGATCGGCGTCGTCATCCCCAAGACGGTGGACGACGTGGTGGCAACCGTCGAGGTTGCGCGCTCGCACGGCGCGCCGATTTTTGCGCGCGGCGGAGGAACCTCGTTAGCGGGCGAGTGCTGCAATGTCGGCATCGTTATCGATTTTTCGAAGTACCTCAATGCGATCATCGAGATCGACCCAGAAGAGCGCTGGGCGCGGGTGCAGCCCGGCATCGTGCTCGACGACCTACGCCACGCGGCGCTTAAGCACGGACTTACCTACGGCCCCGATCCCGCAACCCATTCTCACAATACGTTGGGTGGAATGATCGGCAACAACTCATGCGGCATGCACGCTCAGATGGCCGGAAAGGTCGAAGAGAATATCTACGAACTCGAAATTCTCACCTATGACGGCACGCGCATGACGGTTGGGGAGACCTCGCTTGCAGAGCTCGATGCGTTTTGCGCGCGACCCGGCCGGCTCGGCGAGATCTACCGCGACCTTCGAGGAGTTCGCGACGAGTATGCGGCAAAGATCCGCGAGCGCTTTCCGAACATTCCCCGCCGGGTTTCCGGCTATCCATTGCAAGAGCTGCTTCCCGAGCACGGCTTCAACGTCGCGCGCTCGCTCGTCGGCACCGAATGCACCTGCGTCATCGTGCTGTCCGCGAAGGTCAAGCTTATCCCGAATCCGGATCAGCGGTGCATTTTGGTCCTGGCCTTCAACGACGTCTACGACGCCGGGGATGCCGTGCCGCTGGTCAACCAACATCAACCCATCGCGCTCGAAGGCCTCGACGACCGGCTATTGCACTTCATGGGCGTCAAACACTTTCATACCAACGACGAGTGGCTGCTGCCCAGCGGCGACGGGAAGGCCAAAGGCTGGCTGATGTGCGAGTTCGGCAGCATCGGCGATAAGAGCCAAGCCATCGCCGCAGCGCGGGCCTGTCAGGCCGACCTGCTCGCTCGCGGCGCGATCGACAGCAACCTGATTACCGATCCCCGCGAACAGAAGGAGCTGTGGGAAGTGCGTGAGGCGGGGCTCGGCGCTACCGCCAAAATTCCCGGCAAGCCGCCGTTTCATCCGGGATGGGAAGATTCGGCGGTACCGCCCGACCGAGTGGGCTCCTACCTGCGCGAGCTACGAGCGCTCTACGATAAGTACGGCTACGATGCGGCGCTCTACGGCCACTTCGGACAAGGCTGCATCCACTGCCGCGTGAGCTTCGATCTCGCATCGCACGACGGCGTCCGGCACTGGGTCGAGTTCCTGCACGAGGCTGCGTGTACGATCCGCCGCTACGGCGGCTCGTTGTCGGGCGAACACGGCGACGGTCAGGCTCGCGGCCAGCTGCTGCCAATCATGTACGGCGACGAGATCGTCGAAGCGTTTCGCAAGTTTAAGCGCATCTGGGATCCTCTCGGGAAGATGAATCCCGGCAAAGTGGTCGATGCCTATGCCGTCGACACCAATCTGCGCGAGGGCCCTTACTACCGTCCGTACGAGCCGAAGACGCACTTCAGTTTCGAGGAAAAAGACCACGGCTCGTTTGCCTATGCGACCAATCGCTGCGTCGGGGTCGGAAAGTGCCGGCGGCATGAAGGCGGCACGATGTGTCCTTCTTACCGCGTAACGCGCGAGGAGCAGCACTCGACGCGCGGCCGCGCGCGACTGCTCTTTGAAATGCTCGAAGGCGCGCCGTTGGAGGGCGGCTGGCAGTCCGAGGCGGTGAAATCGGCCCTCGATCTGTGCCTGGCGTGCAAGGGCTGCAAGAAAGACTGCCCCGTCGGGGTCGACATGGCGACCTACAAAGCGGAATTCCTCTCGCACTTTTACGAGAAAAGGTTGCGTCCGGTTTGGGCCTACGCCTTCGGGCTCATTCCGTGGTGGGCACATCTCGGCTCGCGCGTCGCCCGACTCGCCAACGCCGTGACGCAAACCCCGGGTCTTTCGGCGCTTGCCAAGACCGTCGTCAAGATGGCGCCGCAACGGCACATTCCGCCCTTCTCGGAACGCTCGTTCAAGGATTGGTATCGTCGCAATCGTTCGGCCGGCCGGCCCAATGCCGGCGCGCAGCGCGTCCTTCTCTGGGCCGACACGTTCAACAACTACTTCCACGCCGAAACGGCGCGACACGCCGTGGAGGTGCTCGAAGCCGCGGGCTGCGACGTCATCGTTCCGCAACGCCACCTCTGTTGCGGCCGGCCGCTCTACGACTACGGCATGCTCGATCTGGCCAAGGTGCTCTTACGAGAAATCGTGGAAGCGCTCCGTCCGGAAATCGAGGCGGGCACGACGATCGTCGCACTCGAGCCGTCGTGCGCGAGCGTCTTCAAAGACGAGCTGCTCAATCTCTTTCCAAACGACCGCGATGCGCGCCGTCTCAGCGATCAGGTGATGATGTTCGGCGACTTTCTCGCGTCAAGGACGACCTGGCAGCCGCCGCGATTAAATCTCGAGGCCACCGTGCACGCCCACTGCCACCATAAGTCGGTGCTCGGCACGCAGGCCGACGAGCAGATTCTCAAACGCATGGGCGTTGACGCGCATTGGCTGGATGACGGCTGCTGCGGCATGGCCGGCGCATTCGGTTTTGAAGCCGGCGAGCATTACGACGTTTCGGTGAAAGCCGGCGAACTCGCCTACCTGCCGCACGTTCGCGAGGCAAAATCTGACGCACTGATCGTCAGCGACGGCTTCTCCTGCCGCGAGCAAGTCGCGCAAACGACCGACCGTCAAGTGCTGCACTTGGCCGACGTCGTGTGGCTAGCGATGCAACGGAGATCCGGCGGTACGCTCGGAGCACGACCCGAGCTTCGCGCGATGCCGAGCCTGCAACGACAGCGCGCGCGAGCACGGCGGGACGCTGGGGCGCTGGGTGCGTTGGCCGCCGTCGCCGTCGTTTGCGCCGCGGTGTGGACGACGCGCGGGCGGAAATCATGAGCAAAGTCGCCGTCGTCACGGGGGCCTCGGCCGGCGTTGGCCGCGCGGTCGTGCGGCAATTTGCCCGCAAAGGATACGATGTTGGGCTCATCGCGCGCGGCGTCGACGGTTTGCGCGCGGCGAAAGCCGAAGTGGAGGCTTTCGGCCGTCGCGCAACTTTCGTCGCGGCCGACGTTGCCGATGACGGCGCCATCGAGGCGGCCGCGGCGCAGATCGAGCGAGAACTCGGGCCGATCGACGTGTGGACGAACGTTGCCTTTTCGAACGTTTTTGCCGAGTTCAAAGATCTGACGGCCGGCGAGTATCGGCGGATTACGGAAGTCGCGTACCTTGGATACGTCCACGGCACGATGGCGGCACTGCGCCGAATGTTACCGCGCGATCGCGGCACGGTCATTCAGGTGGGTTCCGCGCTGGCCTATCGCAGCATTCCGTTACAGTCCGCCTACTGCGGGGCGAAGGCGGCGATCCGCGGATTTACCGATTCGATCCGTAGCGAGTTGCTGCACGACGGCAGCGCGGTGAAGATTTCGATGGCCATCCTGCCCGCGGTCAACACGCCGCAGTTCTCATGGTGCCGCTCGAAGCTGCCGCGCAAAGCGCAGCCGGTTCCCCCGATCTTCCAGCCGGAAGTCATCGCACGCGGCGTCGTATGGCTGGCAACCCACCATCGCCGCGAACTGCGCATTGGCTGGTCGACCATCAAGGCCCTCGTCGGACAAAACGTCGCGCCGGGGCTCGTCGATCGGATTCTTGCAAAGACCGGATACGAGGCGCAGCAGTACGACGGACCCGCTCCCAAAAACCGTCCCGATAATCTCGACCACCCGCTGCCGGGGGACTGGGGCGCGCACGGCGCCTTCGATTCGCGCTCGCGTTCGTGGAGCGGGCAACTCTGGCTAACGAGACACGTTTATTTGACGACCGCGGCGCTCGGGATAGTTTGCTGGCTTATCGCACGCAAGGCGGCGCGCTGATGTCGTTCGAGCGCTTCGCGGCTGCGCGTCACGACCGCGCGCAAATCGCCGTCGTAGAGCGAATCGGAGACGTCTTGCGAGAAGATCTCGAGCACCAGCGGGCCGTCGTAGCTTGCGTCGCGCAACCCCGCAAGAAAGGGTTGAAAATCGAGCGCCCCGTCGCCGACGGCAAGACGGTCGAGAAACGATCGCGGTCGGCGCCAATCGGAGACCTGGGCCAAAAAAATACGACCCGCGCAATGCGTCAGCCGCGTCCGCAGATCGTATTGTCCGGCCAGATTCCAAATGTCGGCGCAAATCCCGAGCGCCGGGTGATCGACGGCGTCGAGGATCGCGACCGCATCCTCGAGGTTCCACACGAACGTGTCTTCGTTCATCGCAAGCGGATTGAGCGGCTCGAGGGCGAGTCGCACGCCGAGGCTCTCCGCCCGTCGCGCCAACTCTCGGTAGGCCCGGCAGGTCCGGACGAATGCGCGTTCGACGTCCCCGCCCTTCGCCAGTCCGGTGTTGAGAACGAAAGCGGACCCGGGCATAAACGGAGCGGTCGCTTCCAGCGTTGCGACGAACGCGGCGAGGCGCGCGTCGAAATCCTGCGGCTCGGGCTTGAGATGCGTAGGATACAGCGCGTGCACGCTTGCTTGGAACGAGGAAACGGCCAAGCCGTTCGCGGCGGGCAGGCGCAACTGTTCGCGCCGGCGCCCCGGATCGGCATCGAGCTTCTTCTCCCAGATTTCGATCGCGTGCGCGCCGAGGCTGCCATAGCGAGCGACGTCCTCCTCAAATCTCCACGGCATCGTCGTCACTTCACTAATCCCAAACGTCCACGTCATCATTAAGGAGTTATACCCATGTCCGCCGATGTAAAGACCGACGTCCATAAAGACGATCTCCGCGTCGATCTTTCGGGGAAAACCGCGATCGTCACCGGCGCCGCCACCGGCATCGGCAGCGCGATCGCCGCGCGCTTCGCCCAGTCGGGAGCCAACGTCGTCGTCGATTACAAAGACAAGCGCGACGACGCCGAGCAGGTGATCGAGGCGATTCGGCGCGACGGCGGACGGGGCGAACTGGTCGAAGCCGACATCGGCCAAGAACGCGGGGCGGATACGCTCGTCGGCGCGGCGGTCGAACGCTTTGGCACGCTCGATATCCTGGTGAACAACGCGGGTATCGAAGCAAATCACCCCGTCGTCGAGATGCCGCTCGAGGTGTGGCAGAACATCCTGCATGTGAACTTGACGGGAAGCTTTCTGTGCGCCCGCGCCGCCGCCCGCGCGATGATTCGCCGCGGAAAAGGAGGACGGATCATCAACATCTCGTCGGTGCACGAAGACCTCGCAATGCCGAACAACGCTGCCTACTGTGCATCCAAGGGCGGCATGCGGATGTTCATGCGGACGCTCGCACTCGAGCTCGCGCCGCATGAGATCACCGTCAACGACATCGCGCCCGGCGCGATTGCCACGCGCATCAACCGCAACGTGCGAGAAGCACCCCATAAACGCAAGGAACTGCTCGAGGAGATTCCGTTGCACCGCGTCGGCGATCCCGACGAGATCGCCGCACTCGCGTGTTACCTCGCCTCCAAGGCTGCCGCCTATGTTACCGGCGCCACGTACGTCATCGACGGCGGTCTCACGCAATACACGAAGGGCCTATGAGGGAGGCCGCCCATGCGTCGAGCGACGGATCGTACCGGATTGCCGACGGCGGATTGGCGACGGGAGCGACCCTTGGCGGCCCGCGACTTGCGGTCCGATTAAACGCTAACGGCAGTATCGAGCGCGTTCACAGCATCGACGCCGGTACGGACCTCATTAAGGGGTTCGACGTTCATCACTATGACGGCGACACCGGCCTCCATCTCCCACGCAATGCCAGCAACTTTACGCTGCGCCCGGAATGTCAGGTCCAGGAGTACGACCTGCCCGGCGATCTTCACGTGGAAAAGACGACCTTCGCGCTCTACGACAAGGATGCCGCGGCGACATGTTACGTACGGTTGCGCGTGTCGAACTCTGGGGACCGCGCGACGTCGCTCAACTCGGCTGCGGTGGCACGCGTCAAGAGGTCGTTCGACGATCGCATCGAGGTTCGCTGGGACCAGGCGGTGCGAACCCTGGCGATCAGGAATCGCGACACGAAAGGTCAAGCGCGAGGCATCGTGTGTTCGGAGACGCCGGCCTCTTGGATGGTCGCGAACGACCATGCTCGCATTGTTGCGAATCAGTGGTGCGGTCCGTTCGACCGTACGATCGATGCGGGAGGCAGCGACCCGCTAGCGGCCTTCCACATGGAGCACCAGATCGGGGCCGGAGCGGCTCGCACGTTTTGGTTCGCCGTCGATAAGCTATCGGACGGCGAGGCGGAGAACGGAATGGGCATCGAGCTGGAATCGGCAGATGACGCGCTCGTCCGAACGCGCGCGGCGTACGGAACAAAGCTCAAGGCAACCGCGATGGTGAGCCCGGTCGGCGAAATCGATTTGGGCGTGTACTGGTCGAAGGCGAACATGCTGCGCGTGATGCGCGAGACGCCGACGGGCCAAGGCTTTACGAACGATCCGGCAAACTCGGCGTCGTGCGTGGGGCGCGATGCCGCCTGGTTCGTCCACGGCTGCGACTGGCTCGATCCGGACTTCTCCGCGGCGCTGCTGCGCGGATTCGCCGCCCGCCAAGAAGCGGGCGGTAAGATCGTCGAATTTTACGATCTTCGCACCGGCGAAACCAACGACGACGGCTTGAACGTCAACGACAACACGCCGCTCTTTATCCTCGCCGTTTGGCATCACGCCGTCGCGACCGGCGATCGCGACTTCTTGGACGAACTTTATCCCGCGGCGCGCCGCGCGGCGAAACAATTGCTGGCGCATCGCGACGAGCGAGGGCTGATTTTCTGTACTGCGGACGGCACCGGTGCACGGGGCATTGTCGGCTGGCGCAACATCATCGATGACTATCGCATTTCCGGCGCAACCACCGAGCTCAACAGCGAGGCGTTCGCGGCGCTCACTAAAATGGCGGTGCTCGCAAAGATGGCCGGCAACGCAAACGACGCGGTGAATTTCGAACGCGAAGCGGCCGCCCTGCGCGATGCCATCGAGCTGCATCTGCGCAATCCGGAAAACGGCCTCTACTACCTAACGCTCGACGTGGACGGACGCAAGCGCAGCGAGGTAACCTCGGACCTGGTCTTTCCAGTTATCTTCGGGGTCGCCGACACGGCAACGAGCGTTCGCATCGTTCAGCGCCTGCGCGAGGCCGACTTTTGGACGGAGGCAGGCGTGCGCACCGTACCGCGCGACGCGCCGCAGTATGAGCCGGCTCGCGTGCACGGACTCTTGGGAGGGGTCTGGGTCGCCGTAACGTTTTGGTACGCGCTTGCAGCATCGCGCTTCGCTCCCGACATCATGCTCGAGGCCTTGCAGAAGACCTTCGCGCATTATGCGCGCGATCCAAGGGCCACCAATACCGTCCCCGGCGAGTTCTCGGAATGGCTGCATGGAGAAACGATGGTCAACGAGGGCATGATGCTCTCGCCATGGACGCCGCCGCGTTACTTGTGGGCGGCAATCGAAGGAACCTGCGGCCTCGAGCCGACCGTTGAGGGTGCGCGGATCGAACCACGTCTGCCGCCGAGTTGGTCGTGGCTCGGGGCGCGCAACGTGCCGCTGCGCGGCGAGACGCTGGCGTGGTTTGTGGCGCGAACGGACTGCCATCGGCTCTTTACGACGCACACCGTCGAGAGCACACTGCCGCTCGAGGTGTACGATCGCGACGTCACGGAGGAGGTAATCGTCGAGGGCGACGACGTCGCAACGATGGCCTTCGCCCGTGGCGGCGAGGTCCTAGTTTTTATTGGGAATCGTTCGCCCCACACCGTTAGCGTCGCTTTGCGGAACGAAGGCATCCTTTCGAACCTGGCGCCCCGGCGTCGCTTCGAGTGTTTAAAGGGCGAATGGAAGGACGACCTTACCGACGAGCGCGCGGAGTATATTGCAACGATCGCGCGAGGGCTCTTTGCGCTGATCGAATTCAGCTGATGGCGATTCTCCGCGCCTTGCCGTTCCATTTTTCAGCCAAGAAAACTGGAGGGGCATCGCTTTTTACCGCCAAGAACAGCGCCTCGCCGATCTTAGGGCTCGTCCCGAACCTCAGCGGAGCCCTCCCAGTAGTACGGTCCAAGGCTCGATACTTACCGTTATGAGCAAACGGGTTGCCGTCCACGGATCATCGGCCAGTCGCGCGTCGACCGCGTCCTCGTCCGGAGCGGCCACGACGTGCAAGACGCGTGCAGCATCGTTCTCGCCACCTAGCGGACCACCGGCCACAATGAATCCATCGTCGGTACGGGCGTCCATGAACGCCGCATGCGCGCCCCATTCCGCCTGCCGCCGCATCGGTAGCGACCAATCCCACCCAGGGCCGCGCTCGCGAATCACAACGAAACATGGCATGACGAGACCTTTCTCCGGGGCAAGGGTGATTGCCGTGGAATCGAGATTGAAAAGATCGGGTATGGGAGCGAGTCCGTCGGCAATAGACCAATTACGAGAATCTGCCTGAACCGAATCGTCGATGGGCAGGCAGAACCGTGCTAGCGTGAAGCGCGGCGGAGTCACAGCAGCGGTCAGATTGCGGCACGAACGAACGTAGAAGCCTAGCGAGTCGGCGCGGCGGTTGCGCGAACGATGGTGTATACTCTTTTCGTAAGCAATACCTCGCTTTGAAGCCGTGCTTCAGGAGTCCTTCGCATGACAATGTATCGTATGCCGGCAGCGGTTTCGATGGCGATCGCGGCGGTGAGTTTTGCGGGTTGCGGCGGCGCTGTCGGCGCGCCGCATCCCGCAACCAATCCTCAGTGGGCGATCGCAGGCGCCATGGCCAGCGCAACGCGGCCGGTCGTGCGCGCCTCGTCCTCGCTGCTGCCCAACGGAAAGAATAGCGCTCTCCTTTATATCTCAAACCTTTCGACGGGCAGCGTAAACGTGTACGGGATGCCGGCCCTGGAACGTTCTCGGCGAACTTTTAGGATTTTCGCAGCCCACCACGTTTTGCGTCGATAGCGCGCAAAACGTGTAAGTCACGGATAAGACCGCTGAGCGGATAACTGAGTACGCCCACGGGTTGGTGGCTCCGATTCGGCGATTGACCGATCGTCAGGGGCAGCCGTATACGTGCGCCATCGACCCCAAAACCGGCGACCTCGCAGTGGCCGATAATGTCGGGCCGAGCTTCAGCAGCGGAAACGTGATCGTCTACAAGGCCGCGAAGGGAGCGCCGACGGCTTATATAGCGGCCAATATGCAAAACTACTATTTCGTCGCCTACGATCCAAACGGAAATCTGTTCTTGAACGGGCTCGATCCGAGTGGCAACGTGCTGCTTGCCGAACTGCCAAGTGGCAAAACGGCGTTTAAAGCGATCGCAATGAACCAAACGATTTTAGCTCCAGGCGGCGTTGCCTGGGACGGCCAGTTCCTGGCGGTAGGCGATCAGCTAGCCAACATCATTTACCAGTTCAAAGTTTTGGGCTCGATGGCCATCGAACAAGGGGCGACGACGCTCAACGGTGCAAGCGCCGTCTTCCAGTTTTTCTTCACGGGCGCCACCCCTAAACATCCTCAGGCCACGGCGGTTTTGGGTGCCGACTCCGGGAACGACACCGCCAGCCGGTGGGATTATCCCGCCGGCGGCACACCAGCGAAGACCATCGCAATCCCGGGAGTGCCTCTGGGAATCGCCGTCAGCAAGTAATCTTCGGACCGCTCAGAGCTTACGAGTGGCTCATGCGCGTGCTGACGGCCCTCGGTCAGGACGTCGAGATCACGATTCGGCAGACGCGTGGGCATCGCACGCGGGGCGTGTTCTGGTTCACGGATGATTCCGTTTTGGTAGCGCCAACGGGAATCGAACCCGTGTATCGGGGTCCCGGCCGCTCCCGTCGAATACCCGAGAGTCCTTTCCTGTACGGGTTTTCGCGTTTTCGAGTCCCGGCTAGTCCCGACGAATCCCGGCGAGTTTTGCGGAATCCGTTAGATCGCCGTTAGAGGAGCAGCCGCTAACTTGCCGGCTGGACGCAGAGCCTCCGGTACCTAACTGAAGAGCTCGATTGGCCGTGGGCGAATAGCTTATTATCGTGACGCTCCGATGACCGTGTCTAACGAGAAACGCTTCCTCCTCGATTGCGGCGATGCACAAATATCATATGTAGATTTTGGCGGCACAGGCCCATGCGCCATGATGCTGCACGGGCTCTACGGCGGGCTGCATGAATGGCGACCCACTGCTCAGTGGCTCAAAGCATCGCATCACATATATGCATTGGACCAGCGTGGGCACTGTCAGAGCGCGAAGCGATTGGTAGATTTCAGCCGGGATGCCTTCGTAAGGGACGCATGCATTGCGATCGAACAGTTATGCGGGCGCGCACTTCTCATTGGCCAGTCGATGGGAGCGCTGAGCGCACTCGTACTCGCCGCACGCCGGCCCGATCTTGTAGAACGCCTCATCCTAATAGAAGTCCACGCCTATAACGACACGAGAAACGGCTACGCCTGGCCATCACGTTGGCCCTTGCCCTTTTGCTTGCCTTGAATATCCAGGTTTGACCGGCTGTTAGGTGCGACGTCATATTGTTACCGTAGCCCACCTGATTGCCGCGCTCGTCGTACAGGCCGAATTCGACATAGACGGTCCCTAGTTCGTACTTGCAGCTGTTCACGGCCTTGCCCACGATATAGCTGACAGGTTCCTCAGGCGTGTCGTGCACGGTTCTGATTATCGAGGATGAGATGCTGTAGGTCTTGGTCCAGTACGTAGAACGCCCCGCCAGGTGCTTCCGATTTGTCGTCGCGCTAGGCGATCAGACCGTAAGCGAACGTCGCGTTTAGCGTTTCGAGCAAGTCCTCCGGCGAAGCTTTCGGAAAACCGTGGCACGCGATATGGAGGGCGACGATGCCGTGCACGCCCGCCCACACCATTTCCGCGAGCGTTTGTGAGTCGGCCGTCGATTTAAGCCGCTTTTGCGCGCGCAGCTCGTCGAAGATCCCGACGAGAATTCCGAGCGCCCGTTTTCCCGGCGAATCCGGCGCTTCCGCGCGTTCGTGAAACCCCGCCTCCGAGAACTTGGGATCCTCCATGAACAGCAGACGGTACGTTTCCGGATTCTCCAAACCGAAGTTGACGTAACGCACTCCGAGTTCGCGAAATCGTTCGAACGGGTCGGCGATAGCCGCCGCCGGAGCTAGCGCTTCGAAGAACGACTCGAAGCCGGAACGGCAGAGTTCGAACGCGATCGCATCGCGACTTTCAAAATACAGATAGATCGTCCCCGGCGCGTACTCGATCGCGTCGGCAATCTTGCGCATCGTCAGGGCATCGAAGCCTTCCTCGAGGACGATCTGGCGCGCTGCCGCTAGGACCTCCTCGCGGAACTCGGCGCGCTCGCGCTCCCGGCGTTGAATCTTTGCCACCCCCCAAGTATAGCCGAAACCCTTGACAAAATGAACAACATGCGTAAAATGAACACTGTTCACTAAACGCTGTTCAGGAGACGCCTCGTGGAGTACTCGGCCGCTACCGTCCCCGAAGGGCGCCCCGTCGTCGAATACGGCATGCGGCGCCTGCTCATCGTGGTGGCCGTGATGCTCGCCTCGCTGCTCGAGACGCTCGACTCGACCATCGTCAACGTCTCGTTGCCCAACATCGAGGGCAACATTGGCGCCTCGATCGACGACGGCATCTGGATCGTCACGGGCTATATCATTTCCAACGTCGTAGCGATTCCGCTCAATCCGTTTTTGACGCGCATGTTCGGCCGCCGAGCCTATTTCGCCGGCTGCATCGCCGGCTTCACCATCGCATCGTTTCTCTGCAGCACCGCCGGCGCTCTCGGGCCGCTCGTGGCCTTTCGCGTGTTGCAAGGCGCGTTTGGCGGCGGTTTGATCGCGACGTCGCAAGTCGTGATGCGCGAAACCTTTCCGCCGGAATCGATCGGCATCAGCTCGGCGCTCTTTGCGATGGCGCTGATTCTCGGTCCGGCATTCGGACCGCTCGCCGGCGGCTATCTCACCGACAACTTCTCGTGGCAGTGGATTTTCGACGTGAACATTCTGCCCGGCGGGCTGGCATTTTTCGTGATCGTCGCGTTGCTGCGCAATCCCGTCGCTCCGGCGCGCGTAAAGATCGACTGGACCGGAATCGGATTGCTCGCGCTCGGGTTGGGATCGCTCCAAGTGCTGCTCGATAACGGCGAGCGCAGCGATTGGTTCGCCGATCCGCACATACAGTTGGCCGGCGGTCTGGGCGTGCTGGCACTGGGCGCGTTTGCGTGGTGGCAGTGGTCGGGCACGAAGAATCCCGCCGTCGATCTGCACGTCTTACGCTTCCGCAGCGTATGGATGGGGTCGCTGCTCGCACTAGCGTTCGGGGCACTCATCTTCGCGCCGGCAATCATCACGCCGCTGTACTCGTCATTGATCCTTGGCTACCCGGCGTTCGACAGCGGCTTGCTGCTCATGACCCGCGCTCTTCCGGTGGTCGCGCTGACGCCGGTGTTTGCTACGCTGGCCGAACGCGGCGCTCCCGTGCGCTATATGTTGGGTGCGGGCTTCATCCTTTCGGCCGTGTCGCTCTATTGGTTGGCAACGCGGATGACCCCGAGCACCGAGTTTGGTGCGCTCGGCATCGCGCTGTTCGTTTCGGGAATCGGCCAGTCGCTGATCCTCGTTCCGCTCCTCGTCGGCATCCTCAGCACGACACCGGCGCAGCTCAACGGGAAAATATCGCCCATCATCACGTTGTGCGTACAACTTGGCGGCTCGATCGCCAGCGCCGCCAGTATCGCGATCTTCGATCGGCGGACGAGCTTTCACTCCGATGCCATCGGCAGCGCGATGACCGTACAACACCTCTCGCTTTCCAATTTTCCTCAAACGCAGGCCGCGCTGGGACGGCTTTCCGATCTCGTCGCACAACAGGCCAGCACGTTAGGTTTTGCCGACACGATCTTCTTAGTTGCCGCACTGGCGGCGCTTCTGGTTCCCCTAGCGCTGCTCTTCCCGCGGATGAGGGCTACGACGTGAACGATGCAGTGATGAGTTTTGCCCGCGATCTTCGCGACCCCGGTGCGAGCGAAAGCGACATTAGCGATCTATCGCGTCTGTACGATCGTGCCCTGACGAATCCGTCCGACAGCGGGTGGGAGCAGTTCTACCGCGCGACCTTTGCCGTCGCATGCCGCACGCTTGGCCAAGCCGTACCGCAGTCGAGGGAAGCCGTGGCTTCCATCGTACGGCTGCTCGAAGACGATCTCGGGACCGCCCTCTTTGGTCGCGATCTAGCGATTCGACGGCGCAGTGGAGATGGCGTTCGAGGTCGGCTGGGCGACTTTCTCGCCGATGCCGAAGCCCTGCTCGTTGCCCGTCTCGAGCGCGTATCGCCGGACGATATTGCGCGCCTGGCCCAGCCCAACCCCCTCCATCCACAACAGGGAGCCCATCACGATGGATGACGTCATCATCATCGGCGGCAGCTTTGCCGGTCTCGCGGCTGCCCTGCAGCTCGGCCGTGCCCGCCGCAAGGTCACCGTTCTTGATACCGGCCTGCCGCGCAACCGCTTCGCCAGCCACTCGCATGGCCTGCTCGGCCACGATCACAAGCCGCCGTTGGAAATCCTGGCAGAGGCGCGGCAGCAGCTGGCGCGCTATCCCACGATCCGGCTGGTCAGTGCCCGGGCCGACAGCATCTCCGGCGCCATCGACGATTTCTCCGTCCTCACTGGCGATGGCGAAAGCCTTGGGGCGCGTCGCCTGATCCTGAGCTATGGCATCGCCGATCAGATGCCTGATGTTCCGGGCTTTGCCGAAGGCTGGGGCACGTCCGTCGTGCCCTGCCCCTATTGCGACGGCTTTGAAGTCGCCGGCCAGCATTGGGGCCTCGTCTGGTCCGGACCGCAGTCGCACAATCATGTCAGGCTGTACCACGATTGGACCGACACGTTGACGCTCTTCGCCGATGGTCACGACATTCTGCCCGATATCCGGGCCGATCTGGCGCGTCGCAACATACCTGTCGTCGATGGCCGGATCATCGAGATCGCCCATCATGGGGGCCATAACGCCATCGTCAATCTGGAGACCGGCCGCAATGTCGCGGTCGACATCCTGTTCGCCCATCCGCGCAACAAGCCG
>DASXDV010000205.1:0-4443 GCA_036490465.1 Candidatus Tumulicola sp.
GCGTGGTGCGCCGGGAGCTTCGTAATGTACCCGTTCGCGACCAAAAGGACCCGAAACGACTCGCATCGGTCCTCTCGAGTCTTCTCTCCAGGCAGCGACGGCGATCTTATTGATGCCGCTGTATCCCGTCGGGAACAACGCCGCATGCCAGCGGAAAAGGCGCGCTCTGGTCAAGGGCCGGTCGAATTTCTGCGTCGCGTCGAGCATCATTTCGACGACGCCGTCCACGCCCCGATCGGAGGGACCGAGCGCGCCGATATCAAGGCCGAGGCGTCGGGCAACCGACGATCGTACCTGTTCTTTGTCCAGGCGCTCGCCCTCGATCTCGTTCGATCTAAGGATCTCCTCGGTCAAGCTCCGCAGCGTCGTTTCAGTCTGCACGGCGAACCCCATGCCGCGCATTAGACCAAGCAGGCGACCTTGGAGGTGACGGGTGCTCGCCAGCTTCCCGGCGAGGGTCCTCTGGTCAAGCCTAAACTCCGGCCAATCTTCCCGCTCGTAAATGTAGCTCATAATCTCCGCATACTTGCGGAGATTATGGATCCTATTCGCCGCGCCCTTCGCCCTTCGCCCTTCGCCCTTCGTCCTTCGTCCTTCGACTGCGCATCGCTACGCGAGGCTCCGCTCAGGATGACAGTGGTGGAGGAGCGGGGGTTGGGGTGGGGAGTAGGATGGCGCTATGGGCGGATGGGGTGTGATTTCGCGGCTGATGGTCGTGGGGGCGTTGGCGTTGGGGAGTTTCGCACCAGCAGCGGTGCGAGCGCAAGAAGCGCCGGCGCAGCAAGCCACTCCGCCGGCGGCACAGCCTGCCATTTCCGCGCCGGCTCCGGCCGACGAGGCGGCGGCCAAACTTCAAGCGGCGGCCGCGAACCCGATCGCGAGCCTCGTGAGCATTCCCTTCCAATATAACGTCAACTTCAACACCGGCCCGTACCGGCTCGCGCAGCAAGTCCTCAACGCTCAGCCGGTGATCCCGAGCCAACTGGGCGGCGGGCGAACGTGGGTGAGCCGGATCGTCACGCCGCTGATCGTTCAGCCGGCGCTCGCCCCCAACTCCGGAATGCAAGTCGGCCTGGGCGACATCAATCCGCAGTTCTTCTACGTCCCCAAACAAGGCGAAGTGATGCTGGGCTATGGACCGACGATGCTGTTGCCGACCGGCACGAGTCCCGCGGTCGGGAGCGGCAAATGGGGTCTCGGTCCGGATGCGGTCATCGTCATCACGCAAAAGAACGTCGTGTACGGCCTGCTCGTCAACAACCTCTGGTCGGTCGCGGGCGATTCGTCCCGCGCCGCGGTCAATCAAGGTCTGTACCAAGGCTTCAGCAGCTGGACTCTCCCGCACGGCGTTTCGATCGGGATTACGTCGACGAGCACGGTGAACTGGAACGCTCCCGGCACGAACAAGTGGACCGTCCCGATCGGCCCGACCTTCAATCAGCTCGTGAAGATGGGCGACGGCATGGGCCAAATCGGCGGCGCCATTTTTTGGAACGCCGTTCGTCCGCAATACGGGTCGACGTTTACGGTTCGGCTCGTGCTCAATCTGCTCTCGCCCGCGAAATAACGCCCGAAGCGTTTTCGGCCGAGCGCTAGAAAAAGCTGACGTTGAAGATCATGCTTACGATCGCTCCGAATCCGATGACCAGCAGAATCAAGGCGACGATTAACGTTAGCGACGTCGGGAAATGGCTCTTCCCGTGAATCAATCCTTCGTCGGTCATGTTCTGCCGCAGTCTGCGCAGCTCGACCATGAACTGGATGTGATAGATGATCCCGAAGATCAGCATGCCGATTCCGATTGCCACCAGGGCCGTTCCAAAACGGCCCACGCCGCCGCCGGTGCCCGCCGGAATGTATTTAGCCTCGCGCAGTTTTTCAAAGAATTGATAGATCGTAAAACCGAAACTGATCAGCGAAAGCGACGTGCGGATGACCGACATCAGCGTTCGGTCGGCGCTCATGCGCGTGCGCTGGAACGACATGCCCGTCCGGCGCGACGACAGCTCTACGGACGTGCTGTCCGCATTCGAAAATGTACCAGCGTCCATAACGGCCTCCAATTCAAGCGAGTATGTGACGTTCGTCTGTCTATGAGGGGCGGCGATTCCTTTTCGAGCGCCCAGCCACAGGGCTCGCGGCTTGCGGGCCTAATGGTACCGCCGTAGTGCCCAACGCGATGGAAACGCTCTTCTTACGACTCGCCGGCGACGGCGCGCTCCTCGTCCAAGGCGCCGCCGTGCTCATCGTCGTGGGCGCGGCGATCGAAGCGCTCGCGGGGATCGTCGTCCATTGGTTCGTCGGCGGAAATCCGATCTATCGCCGCAAGGCGATCTGGAACCGCTTCGCCCTCTGGCTGATTCTCGCGCTGGAGTTTACGCTGGCCGCCGACATCGTGCGCACGGCCATCTCGCCGTCGTGGTCCGACATCGGACAACTCGCGGCGATCGCCCTGATTCGAACGTTCCTCAATGTTTTCTTAGAACGCGATCTGCAACGAATGAGCGATCCCAATGCCTGACGACATGATCCAAATCGCCGGCGGCGAGTTCACCATGGGCTCTCTGGAGTTCTATCCGGAAGAGCGGCCGTTGCGGCGCGTCGCGGTCGAGCCGTTCTCGATCGACGTCAATCCCGTGACCAACGCCGAGTTCGCGCGATTCGTCGACGCCACCGGATACGTTACCGTCGCCGAACGGCCGATCGATCCGGCGCAGTACCCGGGTGCCATTCCCGAGTTGTGCGCGCCCGGATCGCTGGTATTCCGCGCGACCAACGGCCCGGTGGACTTGCGCGACTGGTCGCAGTGGTGGGCGTGGACGCCGGGCGCGTCGTGGCGCTACCCGCTCGGCCCCGATTCCTCGATCGACGAGTTAGCGTCTCATCCGGTCGTGCACGTCGCGTTCGAAGACGCGCACGCGTACGCCGACTGGGCCGGTAAAGCGCTTCCGAACGAAGCCGAATGGGAGTACGCCGCGCGCGGCGGCTTGGAAGGCAAGGCGTTTACCTGGGGCGACGAAGCAACGCCCGGCGGCCGCTACATGGCCAACACCTGGCAAGGCGAGTTTCCCTGGCAAAACCACCTTTCCGACGGCTTCGAACGCACGTCGCCGGTCGGCACGTTTCCGGCCAACGGCTACGGTTTGTACGACATGGCCGGCAACGTTTGGGAATGGACGACCGACTGGTTCACCGCGCGACCCTCCGGCGAGCCGGCGAAGCCGTGTTGCGGCGCGGCCGCCGCTCGCGTGCCTTCCATCGACGAGAGCTACGATCCGAACCAGCCGGCGGTGCGCATTCCGCGCAAGGTTCTCAAGGGCGGCTCGCACCTTTGCGCGCCCAACTACTGCTTGCGGTTTCGCCCGGCGGCGCGTTCGCCGCAAATGGTCGACACCTCGATGAGCCACCTCGGCTTCCGCTGCATTCGCCGCGGCCCCGAGGATGGACGCACCCGCGCCTGAAACGTTATAATCGCACAATAGAAGGGGTGATCACTATGAAACTAGCCGGGCTGATAGCCGCGGGAATCGTGCTTTCGCTAACGACGCCCGCATGGGCCGCCGGCACCGTTCGAATTCAGCAGAGCAACGACACGGTCCAGACGTACACGAACGTCAACCTGAAAATCGTGAACAAAACGCTGATGCTCACGTCGGCCGATAAGGTTTCGACGGTCGTCATTAGCGGCGGCTCGTGCGCCAATGCGGGCGAGCTGATTCGCTGCAACGGCGGCGGCATGTCGCTGAAGGAAGACGGAAGCAATCACGTCATTCCGTTCAAGAGCGCGACCTTTTACTTCAACCTCACCGATCAGGATCAGATGCTGCCGCTTTCGACGGTGAAGGTCGGTCCGCATTCGGTGGTCTTCGCGGCGCACACCGTCAAGGGAACGTTTATCACCGGAAGCGGCACGCTCGACGGGAGTTCGACGAAATGAGAAGTCTTGCAATCGTTATGACCCTCGCGATCGCCTTTGCGGCGGTCCCATCTTCGGCTTGGGCTCGGCCCGGAGGCGGCGGCGGTGGAGGCGCTCGCGGCGGAGGCGGAATGCGTGGCGGCGGCGGCGGTGCGCGACCGGCACCCGCTTCTCGTCCGCAATCGAATCCAGGGCGCGGCTTCAACCTGGGCAACGACGTGCCGTCGACGCGTCCCGCGCCCAGCGGTAACCGCCAGGCCAACAACTACGGGAACCACCAAGGCAATAACAACGGCAACCGTCAGGGCAACAATAACGGCAACCGTCAGGGCAATAACACCGGAAACGGGAACAAAAACAACGGTAATACGGTCAACGGCGGCCACAACACCAACGTCAGCGGCAATACCGTCAACGTCAATAAAAACTACAACGGCTACAACGGCTACGGCTATCACGGCGCCGTCGTCGTGAACCCGGTGTACGGCGGGGCGGCCTGGGGCTGGAACCGCGGCGTCGTCTGGGCG
>DASXDV010000042.1:0-26145 GCA_036490465.1 Candidatus Tumulicola sp.
CGCCCACGAGTACGCGACGTCCAAGGACGGCGTAACGTATTCCGGGCGCGGCTGGGAGGGGAGCACGAGTTCGCACGTCGTCAGCACGTACAAGAAGCTCGGTCCCACCCACGTCGCGGTTCACGAGGTCATCACCGCGAACGGCCAAGTGAGCACGTTCGACGCCGACTGTACCAAATAGCGTTTAAGAACGGGGCGTCGTGATCGGGATCGAGATCCTGGCGCCCGAGCTGACGCGCGCGTTAGGCGGCGTGATGCAGCTGCGCGGCGGTGCCTACGTGGAGGCTCTCGCGCTCGAACCTGGATTCTACGCCGCGATCGCGATCGTGCTGGCGGCGGGATTGAGCGAAGCGCTCGGGCAAGTTATCGTGCTCTTCGCCAACCGCGTCAAGCCCGTGCGGTTCGTCTTCAGCTTACTCGTCGACGCGCTGCTGTTCGCATTCGCCTATGGGTTCCTCGTCCTGAGCACGTGGGCGGTTACTCGAATTCACGGTGCGGCGCATCTGGGGTTTCGCGATCTTGCTCTGGTCCTGGCGATGAGCTACGCTCCGTTGCTGTTTTCGTTCTTGGGCGCGCTGCCGTATCTCGGAGCCGGCTTACTGCGCGTTCTGCGGATCTGGCATTTTCTGGCTATGGTCGTTGGAATTTCGGCCGTCGGCCACGTCGACGTATTCGCAGCGGCGACGTACGTATGGCTGGGTTGGCTGGTGATGCTGCTGGCGCAGCACAGTTTCGGCAAACCTATCGTCAATCTCGGGACACGCCTGCTCGATGCGGTGGCCGGCGTACGCGTCGTCGACGACGCGCAACTGCTCGTCGGACGGGCCGAGAGCGGCGCCGGCGCCGCGCCTGCGGCCGCCGCACCGGCCGTCAAAGCGAAGGTCTCGAAGCATCCGAAGCGGTGGCTTGCGGTCGTCGGCCTCGGCGCAATGGCATTGCTGGCGGTGGTCGTCGCCCTCGCCCTGGAGCCGGTGCGCCAAGGCGTGCTCGGGTGGCAAGAGCATTTGCCGGGGGTACTGCGCCTGCCGCTGGACCTCGTCTGGCTCGGCGTCATCGCGCTGGTCGTTGCCGGATTCATGGCGCCGCTCGAGACGCTGGGCTGGTGGGCGGGCTGGTACGGCGACGAAATCGATACCAGCGAAGTGACGCGGCCGTCGCGTTCGGATGCCGGCGCGGCAGAGACCGCGCGATTCGTCGTCTACCTCGACGGCATCGCGCAGTCGAGCGATAAATATACGCCCGATATCGAGACGTTTCTCGACGCGCTCGCGGCGGAGCTGCCGTCGAACGTTCGGCTCGTGCGCGGCGTCATGGCGTACTCCGTGCTCAATAAGCCGCTCGAGGACGACGCGCTGCTCTCGTGGTTTTGGAAGTTAGTGGATGCCGGCCGCAGCCGGAATTTCAACTCGCTGCTTGGGATGCTGGTGAACCTGCGCAACGTCACGATCGTCGCGGTGTCGGCCGATCCGCGCTACGGCCCCATGTACAACTTTGGGATCGCCGACGTGATCTATCGCTCGCTGATCGCCGGCGGATATGCGAAAAAGAGCGGCATCCCCGTAACCCTGATCGGCTACAGCGGCGGCGGACAGATGGCTTGTGGAGCCGCCGCATTTCTCAAACGCGCGCTCGACGCTCCGGTCGACGTGATCTCGCTGGGCGGCGTGATCAGCGGAAACGATCCGATCTTGCAGCTCGAACATCTGTACCATCTCGTGGGCAAGAAGGATCGGGTCGAGCGTCTCGGCCCGCTGATGTTCGCGTCGCGTTGGCCGATCGCGCCGCTTTCGTACTGGAATCGGGCTAAACGCATGGGCGCGTTAACCTGGGTCTCGCTCGGCCCGGTCGCGCACCAGGTTCCAGGCGGCCTGCTCGATCCGAACGCGCGCCTTCCCGACGGTCGAACGTACTTACGCCAAACGCTGGACTACATCGCAAGCATCCTGGCCGACCGCTTCGTCTCCACGGCGCCCTTGGTGACGCGTCCGAGCAACTATGCGCGCTATGCCGAAAGCACCGGTGCGTTGTGGACGGCCCTGGCCGGCAGTGCGCGCCGGCCGCCGGCCGGTTCGCCGTTTCGTCCGGTGGCCCACTGGATCGGCCGGTTGGTATTGCCGGCGCGGGAAGAACGCTTTGGAGGCGTGTGGTTCGAGGTGGCCGAGGCCCCGGCCGAGCACGCCGCTTTGGTCGGCACCCGGGTCCGCCTCTGCTGGTCGAATCGGCCGGACGTTCGAGCCCGCTTGCGAGCCGTCGTACGCGACGTGAGTTTCAGTGCGGAGGCGCAGTCGGCGAGCACGTACGGCGGTCTGATCATGCCGACCCGGCTCAATCGCTGGCGGCTGGTAGATCCCCTGGAATCGCTCGCCGGCGCCCATCCGCTCGACGATACGGTCGTAAAACTCATCGGCGGCGTCACCGTGCGCGACGACGAGGGCGGGCCGACCGTCTCGATCGAACGCGAGCCCGTCCAGATCACCGGCCGGTACTACGCGCTGGTATCCTTCCGCGGTCCGGCTCCCGGGACCGACGACGGCTTCCGAGTCGTCCACTTCGACCGGGCGAGCGGCGCGTTCGGCGGTTCCGAAGAGATCGTGCGAATGCCGCCGGTCGCCGCCGATCTCGAAGGACGTCCCAACTCGACGACTACCGGAATCGACCGTTCGCCGCTCAACGCCGGCGGATGGTACGTCTACGGCGGATTCGCTGGCGACGACACGTTCGTCGTCCAGGCGCTCGCGCCGCGCGCGCTGCTGCAGGCGAACGCGTCGCAGTGTTCGCTCTCGAACGCGCGCGCGGCCCATCGCTACGTGCGCCGCGAAGCGTGGCCGAAACTCGTGCGCGCCAAGGGCGGCGCGATCTCCGCGACGACCGCGCCCTGGAAGCTGGGCGAGGTGGCGTTGCTGGTGCACACGTACGGCGGCATCGGCGGTAAGAAGCGGGAGTCGATGGCCTCGGGTCCGTTCTACTTCGGACATTTCTCGTACGGCGTCGCCGAAGTCGTCGACGAGCCCATTTCCGGCGAGCCGTGCTTTGCGATTACGTACTATCAAGTCTATACGCAGAATACCGATGGGTTGACCGCGGGTGCGCTCGACTGGTCGCGCTACCTCGGCGATCGTCAGTTTGGATGGGCCGGCGTGCGCCCGGTCTGCGAGGCGCTGATTCGGCACCCGGCGTTTACGGAGCGTTTCGAGATCGACGGCCTCGAAGTCTCGGCTCTCGACGTGCTCGTGCGGCAGCTCGAAGCGATGACCGCGCGCTACCGTATCGGCGACGGGACGGGTGGCACGTTCGTGGGAGCGGCGAACAACTGCTCGCAAGATTCCAACCGCGCGCTGTTCGCAACCCTACGCGGTTTGCGGCGTTCCGTCGAAACGCATCCCGATTTTAAATACTGGACGGCAGATCACCAACCGGATGCGGCTCGCTATCGCGCGTTGACGCAGCTCGCGGCGGCGCTGCGCAAACAGCTGCAGCCCTTCGGTGCCGCGCGCCGCGACTGGAGCGAGAACGAGTACAATCTCGGGACGACGATCGAAGACGCGCCGCTGCGAAACTTCGTCATCGCATTGGGAAGCTGGCGATGCATCCTGCCGCGGCTGGCTTTCGACACGATCGTCGGGACGTTTCTACGCCAAGGGGCGGCGCTGACCGTTATCGGATGCGATCAGGTCGGCGGCGAACGTCCCGACGTCGCACCGGTCGTTCCCACGACGTTGTAGCGCGTACGAAGGGACTCGGCGGCGGCCCCTGGTACGCTCCGTCATGGACGAAATACGCGACGGGGTCACCGACGCCGATGCAACCGGATTGATCGCCGGAGAAGAGCTGATCACGCAAGCGGAGACGCTTGGGCCGCTGCTGGGCGGCCGTCCCTTGCCTCCGAGCGACGACTTGCACGCCGCCCTCCCGGCCGAGCACGCCGCCCACGAAACGATCGATCGTCTCCATGCCGAAGTCGGCTCCGAAGCGCCAAATCGCGACGCGATCGAGGGCCACGTGCAGCGGCTGCGTGCGCTGCCCGAACTCGAAGCACGAATTGCAAACTGGTGGGAAGACCCGTCGACACAGCGTTTCGTTTGGAACTTGAGTCAGATCGGGCTGTAACCATGAGCGCATTTTCGGATCGAGCGGCGCATCGGCGCCGGACGTGGGAGGCTTTCGTGGCGCGATCGCCGGCCGAGGTCGCGGCCCGGCAGCGCGATGCGGACCGGGCGATCGCGCCGGAAGCCCGAGCCGAAGCAATTTGGGAACTGGTGCTCCGCATGCCGTGGGGGTTAAATGCAGCCGAATATCGACTTGATCGATCTGTTGGTCGCGTTGAACGCCGCGGGTGCTGAGTACTTGCTCGTCGGCGCCTATGCGTTCGCATTTCACGGTCGCCCGCGCGCCACGAAAGACGTCGATATTTTCGTCGGCTCGAACGCCGCGAATGCTCGCCGGGTTTGGAACGCGTTGACGGCGTTCGGGGCGCCTTTGGCCGAGTTGAGCGAAACCGACTTGTCGTCGCCGGGCCTTTTCTACGTGATGGGACGGCCGCCCAACCAGATCGACGTGATCACTACGATCGACGGCGTAACGTTCAAAGAGGCTTGGAGCACTCGGGTTGAATCCACGTACGGAGGCGTCGCGATTTCCTACATCGGTAAGGCGGCACTGATCGCGAACAAAAAAGCCGCCGCGCGTCCTCAAGATCTCGCCGACGTTGCGTACCTCGAGTCCGGCGACGACTGATTGGCCTCGCTCTTTACGTCGTCGTCACCCACGTGGATTGCGTCCCGACCCAGACGCGGCCCGGGGTAGCGCCGGCCGACGGGGGTACGAGCTGGAACTCGTATGTTTTCAAGCCTTCGCCGGGCATCGTGAACGTCACCGAGTTGGGCGAACACAGACGATCCTGGCAGAACGAGGATACCCAACCTTCGCGCAATCCCTTGGTGCCGAGGTGGACGACCGTTCCCGCAGGGGCGACCGCGACCAAGCGATAGCGATACGAGGACCCGAGGCTGCCCGGCAGTCCGGGGCCGGTCCACGGCGTCAGTGCGAGACGAACCCCGGAGTCCCGCGCGAGCGCGACGCCAGACATCCCTTCGAGGGTCCGTTCGCGGACGCGCGTTTTCAATACGGCCAGCGAGCTTCCGTCGGGAATTCGCGCGGCGTACTGTCGCGCCTGTTCGAAGATCCGTTGGGCGTTCGACGAGTCGCCCAACGCGACGTAGACGTTGGCTAAGTCCAGCGACTCGTCGGCGATTTCGGCCACCGCTTCACCTTTTGCGCCGATCGGCTTTCCGCGCGCTTGGTCGATCATGAGGGCGAGTGCGCGTTGGTAAGGCACCACGGCGGCGTGAAAGTCCTGGCTGCGTTGATAGGCTAGTCCGAGCTGATCCCAGGCGTCGGGATTCTTGGGTGCGAGCTTCGTCCAGGTCGACGCCGTGTCGCGCATCCCGGCGTAATCGTGCAATCGGTAGTACGCCAGCGTCAGACCTTCGATCAGCGCGGGATTTTGCGGGGAGAGCGCGATGGCTTGCCGGTAAACGCGAACCGCGTCGGCAAATTGATTCAAGTCGCCGTACGCGCCGGCGATCGCCAGATCGGCCGCGGCGCGTTGCGGAGCGGTCGCGGCTACGGTGAGCGCCGCTTGTCCGGCCGCAAGCGCAAGGGCGCCCTGCTCGGGTTGCGTGCGCTCGAAATCGTAGCGCGGCGCCGGCGCCGCCGACAAGACGTCGAGATATTTGGAAACGTCGGCGAGGCGCGCTTGCGCCCGTTCGACTTCGCGCTTGACGCTGGCCGGATTGCCGCCGAACGAGAACTGCGAAACCGCCAGCATCGCGTCGAGACGGCGCTGCTCGGGGGTAAGGTATTCGGCATTTTTGCCCGCGCGTGCGCCGGCGACGTACAGGGCCACCTGATCGGGCGTCACCGGGCCGGTCCAGCGCGCGCGCACGATTCCGTCGGGACCGACGACGACCGTCGTCGGGATATACGAGATTCCGAAGGCGTTATACGCGTCGGGACCGGCAAGCGCGACGCGATACGGAATTCCCTTGAGCGCGACGAACGACTTGACGATCGGCGCGGTCTCGGTCGTGTCGATCCCGAGCAGCGCGACGTCTTTGGCCGCGATCTTGTGCGCGGCCCGAATCATGTCCGGCGTCTCGGCGCGGCACGGGGGACACCACGTCGCCCAAAAGTTGAGCACCAGTACCTTGCCGCGATAGTCGGCGAGCGAAACTTTCGTACCGTCGAGCGCCGTAGCGGAGAAGGCGGGCGCCGCTTGACCGATGGCGAGTTTTGCGGCGTTCGTCAGCGGCGCAGCGGCCGTTTTCGGCGCGTCGGTCGAGGCGCCGTGCGAACAGGCGGCCATGCCTAGAGCCAGCGCGATTGCCGCCGGCCGGGCGTACGGAACGAACGTGGAACGCAGCATGGCGCTCACTACGTCCTGCGTGGAGGAACGGCCTGCGCGGGCGTTACGCCGCCGCGAGGTCGAATTTAAGGTGCGGGTCGGCCGAAAGCGTCAGCGGATCGACCGCAACGGCGTCGCTCTGATAGTCGGCGGCGGCGGCGATCATCGCGGCGTTGTCGGTGCAGTACCGAGGCAATGGAATGAAGATCGGGACCTGCCGCCGTTCTCCCCAGCGGCGGACAGCGCTTTGGAGCGCGGTGTTTGCGGCGACCCCGCCGGAGAGCGCGACGGCGCGATACGGTGCGCGCTCGAACGCCGCCTCCAGGCGCGCCGTCAAGACGTCCACCACGGCCGCCTGAAACGAGGCGGCGACGTCGGCGGCTTTTGCGTCGCGGCCCGCCGGCGATTCCAGAAAATAGCGAACCGCGGTTTTGAGCCCCGAAAAGGAGAGATCGAGCGAATCGGCCGCGGGGCGATGGCGCGGGAAGGCATACGCGCGCGGGTTGCCTTCGCCGGCGAGGCGATCGAGGTGAGGGCCTCCCGGATACGGCAGTCCGAGTAAGCGCGCCGTCTTGTCGTATGCTTCGCCGGCTGCGTCGTCGCGCGTGCGTCCGACCGCGCGCATTCGGATCGGCGAGTCGACCGCGACGAGTTGCGAGTGGCCGCCCGAAACCAACAATGCAAGAAACGGGTAAGGCGGCGATTCGTCGCGCTCCAAAAATGGTGCGAAAATGTGACCGTGCAAGTGGTTGACCGCGTAGAGCGGTTTGCCGAGCGCGAACGCCAGTGCTTTGGCGGCCGCGACGCCGACGACCAAGCTGCCGATGAGTCCCGGCCCGCGGGTGACCGCGATGCCGTCGAGTTCGGTAAATCCGAGCCGCGCGCGCCCGAGCGCGTCTTCGACCGCCGCCGAAAGCAGTGCGACGTGCTGGCGGCTCGCAATCTCGGGCACGATCCCGCCGTATTTGGCGTGGAAAGCGTCTTGGTTGGTGGCGACGCTGGCCAAAACGTCGCGTCCGGCGCGCACGACCGCGGTTGCGGTGTCGTCGCACGACGTTTCGATTCCCAGCAGCAGCATAGGTTCCGGCGTTCGCCGCGAGACTGCCAGGAACCGGGTCGCGCGTCCGAAAAGCGTCGGGGATGCAGGATGTTACCGAAACGATGCGGCTCCCGTCGCCCGCCCCCCGTCCGCAATCGATCGCTTTCGACGGCGAGAAGCTCTGGATGGGTTCGATCGAAACCAATCGCGTCTACGCGATCGATCCGCATCAGTGGACGGTCGGCGAAGAAGACCGCGCCCCGGGCAAACCGTGGGGCATGACCGTCGTGGGCGACGAACTGCGCGTGATCTGCGGAGAAGGCGACGACGACTCCCGCGTGATCCGGCGCTTCGTTCCCGGTCACGGCTTCAAGAGTCAGGATGCCATCGGCTGCCCCGACGATACGGGGTCGCAGTTGAGTTACGACGGCGTGCGTCTGTACGTGAGCCAGTGGTACAATAAGCGCCTGTTGGGAATTGACGAACGCGGCGCGGTGGTCCGGACGATCGATCTGCCGCGCGGCATTTGCGGGCAGTGCTTCGTCGACGGCGGATTTTACGTGTTGACCACCGACGACGAAGACACCAACGACTACTTCTTGTCTCGCGTGAGCGTCAACGGCGGCGCGCCGAAAGTCGAGGACTTGGCCCGGGTGCCGTTTCCCGCGCGCGGCTTGGCGCACGACGGCACTCGCTTTTGGACCAACCACCGCGAGAATAACGAGATCGTCGCCTTTACCGCATAAGCTCGGCGCCTACTCCGTGTCGACCGGCTTTCCCGACGGTTTCTGATGGAGGAAGTATTCGAGCGAATATCGCGCCTTGACCGTTGCGAACGCCCGCGGGATTTGCCCGAAGTCGAAGGCGTCGTTCAAAAATGAGGCCGCGCGCACGTCGGTAGTTCCGAGGCTCGGCAAGTCCCAGTTCTCTTCGACGAGTTTGATGATGCTGCCGAACTCGTATTGGGCGTGCATGACGTAGCCCTTTTTAGCAAACGGGGAAATAACGAGCATCGGAACGCGGCTCCCGAGTCCGCCGTACGTCAGCGGTTTGGGCGGGGACACGTGGTCGTACCAGCCGCCCCAATCGTCCCAGACGACGACGATCGCCGTGTCCTTCCACGCGGGACTCTTGCCGATCGCATTGACGACTTGCGCGACCCACGACGGGCCGGTGTCGGACCCGCCGCCGGGATGGTCGGAGTTCTGGAAGTCGGGGATGACCCAACTAACGTCCGGGAGCGAGTCGCGATCGATATCCTGAAAAACGGTGGTTTCCGGCCAGACGACGTTGGTTCCCCATTCCGGTCCGTAGCGGACCGCCCGAATGGAGTCGAACGCACTCCAGAGCTGGCCGCCGGGATCGCCGCCGTTGACTTTCGGCGCGTAGTATCGCCACGTCAATCCCTTGGCATCCAGCGTGTCGCGCAACGTTTGGTACTTGAGGCACGGAAACGGACCCGGTTTCGAGATGTGGTTCGCCGCATCGATTAACTTCGTCGTCGTGCCGGGGGGCGAATCGCAGCCCCAGGGAAGGACGTTGGGGAAATCGATCAGCGCGTGCGTATCGTCGATCATGGTTCCGCCGGCGATGAGATCTTGATGGGCGGTATAGCTGCCGCTGCCTTCGGTTTGAAACATGTGATCGGCGAGCACGTAACTTTTGGCCAGCGTCCAATACGGCTGAATCTGGGCCGGGTCGACATACCGGTACAGGTAACTGCCGGGGTGGCCCTCGACCCGCAAGAGGTCGAAAGCGTTCATCCGGCCGCCGTTGTAGGCGACGATCCAATCGCCCTGGTAGCCGTTGCTCGGCGAGAGGTCGGGATTTGGGACCAACGGTTCCTTGAGGAGCGGGAGGGTGCCGCCGTCGTGCGTCTTTCCCACGGTCGTACCGTCGGCTCCGGGAAAGGTGGCGAAGAGGTTATCGAACGTGCGATTTTCTTGAATCATGATGACGATATGCTTGAAGTACTTACCGTCCTTGGCGGGCGGCAGGGGAGGAATCGAAATGGGACTCGCCCCGCCCCCGCCTCCCCCGCATGCGCTCGTCAAGAGCGCGACCGACAGGGTCGCCCCCAGGAGCGGCCCTCGGCTATTCATCGTCTACCGGCTGGTACGACGGACGCTGGCGCAAAAAGAACGCACGCGAATACTTCACGCGAAGCGGAACGAATCCGCGCGCGTGCTGGTGAAAATCGAAGCAGTCGGCGATGCTCGCAGCGCGCTCGTCGGCGCTCCCGATGCGATCGAGTTTCCAGTTATCTTCGATAAAGCGTAGGATGCTGGCGAACTCGTACTGCGTGTGCGAGACGTAGCCGTGCTTGGCGTACGGCGAAACGACCAGCATCGGTACGCGAAAGCCGAGCCCTTGGTAGTCGAGCTGCGGCGGCGGCACGTGGTCGAAGAACCCGCCCCAATCGTCCCAGACGACGATGATGGCCGTGGTGTTCCACTGCGACGAACCGCCCACGGCGTCGACGATCTGCGAGACCCACGACGGACCGGTGTCGTGTGCGTAAGGATGATCGGAGTTGTTGGCGTCCGGAATGACCCAAGATACCGCCGGGAGCTGACCCGCAGCGGCGTCTTTGAGAACCTGCGTCTCGGGTGAGATCACGTTGGCCTTCCACTCCGGCGAGTAGCGCACGGCGTGAATCGCGTCGAATGCATTCCAGAGGTAACCGGTCGACCCGGGCACGAGCGGGGGCACGTAATAGCGCCACGATACGCCTTTGGCGTCGAGCACGTCGCGCAGGGTCGCGTACGAGAAACATGGGAAGGGGCCTTTGTTGAACAGGTACTCCCCTTTGTCGGTCAACAGCGACGTGTGCGTCGTGACGCTCTGACTATTAGGAGCGTCGCAGCCCCAGGGCGGCCGCGAAGGCGAGTCGATGATGCTTTCGTGATCGTTGATCGCGGTATCGCCGCGAATCAAGTCCTGATGTCCGGTGAAGCTTCCGCTGCCCTGCGTTTGAAACATGTGATCCGCGAGCACGTACTGCTTGGCCATCGTCCAGTACGGCGCGATCTGCGTGGGATCGACGTAGCGGTACGGGTACGTTCCGGCAGCCCCGTTTTGCCCGCTGGCGCCGAAGCCGATCGTGTCGAACCCATCCATCTTGCACGTGCTGCCCTGCAGGTCGCACTCGCTGACGAACCCCGAATGCATGTGGTTGAGGTCCTTACTGACGAGATTCGCCTTGACGAGCTTCACGGTCTTGCCGTCGTGCGTTTTGCCCGTCGTCGTGCCGTCGGCGCCCGGATAGGTGGCGAAGAAGTTGTCGAAGCTGCGGTTTTCCTGAATGATCACGACGACGTGCTGGATTTTCATCCCCGGCCCCGAAGTCGGCCTGGGCGTCGGACCGGACAGCGGCGGCGTGCTCGAGGAGGAGCCGCCTCCGCCGGAACAGCCGGCAGCGAGCAGCACGACGAGAAGCGCGCGCGCGCATCGGCGAACGGTCACGTTTACGGTGTTCATACGTTTGAATAGGGTTATGGTGTTTCGAGTCGCACGTTTCCTGGCGGCCGGCGCGGCGGCGTTTGGTTTGCTGGGCGTCGCCTCTTCTGATGTGGGCGGCGACCTGCAAGCGACCGCCGCGCGCTACGCTACCGACGTCGCCGCGATCGCGCGCGTGACCGGACGCGACACCACAATGGACTATTATCAACGTTTGATCGACGATCGCGAGCTGCTCGGCGAACCGATCCCCGGCGGGTATCCGGCGGCGATGTGGGACGACTACGTGCAGGCGACTGCTCGGCTCGACCTCAGTCTGGCCGATCAATTGTTGCAACGAACGTACCGTCCACTGGCCACGATCCGGGGACTCGGCGAAACGCTCGTGCGTTCGTCGAAGGACGCGACGATGCAGCCCGTCGCGGTTTACGTGCCGGCGAGCTACGTGCCGGGCCGGCCGGCCGCCCTCGTGGTCTTTCTCCACGGTCATCTGCAATCGGAGACGTCGTTGATCGCCCCGCAGTTCGTTCGCGATCTGGCCGAACGTACCGACACGATTCTCGTGGCCCCGTACGGACGCGGCTACTACGATTTTCGCGGATCGGTGAGCGACGTATACGACGCGCTCGACGCGGCCAATCGAGCCTTCACGATCGACCCGCGCAAGCGCTACCTAGCCGGATATTCGATGGGAGGCTTCTCGGTTTATGCAGTCGCGCCGGTGCATCCGAACGAGTGGTCGGCGGTGATGTCGATCGCCGGCGCCTTATTGGGATCGATCTCGCACGACGTAACGGCGATGTTGCCGCATACTCCTTTTTACATTCTGACCGGCGCGCTCGATCAGAATATCCCGACGCAATATCCGACGGCGAGCGCGGTGTTCTTGCGCGATTCGGGCGTTCCCGTGACGTTCTATTCGGACCCGATCGCGACCCACCGGCTGTATTCGCTGCGCGGCATTCTCGAAAGCGCGTGGGTCGACATGGAAAACGGCGTCGTCCGGACGCCCCTAACGCTGAAGACGACGCTCCCCCTTCTCGGCGTCCCGCCCGCCACCCTAAAAACCTAACGCTCGCCGTTTATTCCGAGCGCGCGAGCGTAGCGTGACGGCGTTCGGGAGCGACGAGATACCCGATTGCGGTGAGGACGACGACGGCGCCGAACATTACCAGCGAGACGATCCCCATCGCCTTTCCATAGTCGACGCCGCCTCCGGGCAAGTGAAAGCGCAGCGCGAATGCGGCTTCGATTTGTGCCGCGCCCGCGCTGATCGCGTTGCCGAGTTGGTAGGTGAACCCGGGAAACGTCCCACGCGCTCCGGCGGGCGAAAGTTCGTTGAGGTGTGCGGGGATCACGCCCCACGCGCCCTGCACCATGAACTGCATGCCGAACGCGCCCAGCGCGAGCAGCGTAATGCCGTGTTGGAACGCCCATAGCGGTACGAGAATGGCTCCCAAGATCGCGCAGACGAGGACGCACGCTCGCCGGCCGTAACGTTGCGAGACCCCGCCGACCACGATGCCGCCCGCAATTGCGCCGAGCGCGGCGACGACCGAGAGTCCGAACACGATTTCCGGGGGGAAGCCGTGCTGCTTTTGCAGGAACGTCGCGTAGAGATCCTGCGTTCCGTGCGACATGAAGTTCAAGGCCGCCATAAATGCGATCGCATACAGTGCGAGCAGCCAATAGCGTCGCAGCGCCGGCCCCAGCGCGGTGCGCGCGGGCGTCAGTCGCTCGGCTCGGCCGGCCAACCAAATCGGCGACTCGGGCACGTAGGCGCGGATGTAGAAGATGGCGAGCGCGGGGAGCGTACCGACGATGAAGAGGATGCGCCAGTTGAAGCGTTCCAGACCGAAGCTGCCGGCGAAGTGGAAGACGAGGAAGTACGCCAAGCCCGCCAGCAGGTAGCCGACCATGTAGCCTTCTTGGAGGATCCCGCTGAAGAGACCGCGCCGTTGCGGCGGAACGGTTTCCATTGCCATCGCGGCGCCGAGTCCCCATTCGCCGCCCATCGCGACGCCGTAAAGCGCTCGCAGAACGAGAAACACCGTAAAGTTCGGCGAGAACGCGGTCAGCAGCTCGATGAAGGAATAAAAGGCGATGTCGACCATCAGAGGCGTACGCCGTCCGAACCGGTCGCCCAGCCATCCAAAGATCAGCGCGCCGACCGGCCGGCAAATCAGAGTTAAGGTGATCGCGCCCGCGACGTCGGCAATGCCGTGTTGAAAGTCGGCGGCGATGCGGACGACGACGAAGGTCAGCAAGAAGAAGTCGAACGCGTCCAGCGACCAACCCAGGAAACTGGCGACGAACGTACGGCGCGCGTCCGGTGCGAGCTCGCTCCAAGCTCCGGAGAAGAAACTCACCGCCGCGCTGGAATTACGGCGAGGCGCTCAGTGACGGCGACGGGCTCGCCGACGGCGCCGTCGAGCCGGCCGGACTCGGCGATGGCGTCGGCGTCGTCCCGGGTGGGAACTGCATGCCGTATAGGGCCAGCAGCCAGATCTGTCCGCGCTTCACCGTGACGCGCGGCGTGGCAAACGTGAACTGCACGGTGTTATCGCCGACCGTCGACTTGGTGTAGGTCGCCAGAAACTGATCGGTGCGCTTGCCGTGCAGTGCGGCTTCGTTGTATAGCTGGATCGCAAACGAACGGGTGGCTATTTGCGGCTGCGGCAGCGTATAGTTGACCACCGCCGTTCCGTTGAGCGAAAAATCGGTGTCGCTTTGCAGACGAACGGCGACGAGCGGCGTGATTCGCAGCGCGCGCGGATCCGGATTGGTCATCGCCGGAACGTCTTTGGGCAACGGCTCCATTTGAAGCGTGATCGTGCCCGGCGGAGTGGGCGAGGCGGTGGTATCGCCGGAGTCGCTATCGTCGCCGTCGTCGGATCCGCTGGGCGAGGCCGTCGGCGTGGGGGTCGGGGTCGGCGTCGGCTTGGGCGTGGGCGTCGCGCCCGAAGCGGCCGGCGCGGGGGTCGGAATATTGAAGCTGACCGTGCACGTATACTGCGTGACGACCGGACACTTGACGCCGTTGGGCCCGTCGGCGACCGCGAACTGCTTCTGGTTGGGTGCGAGCGTTGCGCCCGGCGCGGTCAGTTCTGCTTCACCGTTTGCGCCGATGCTCGGCCCTTGCAAATCGCCGCCGCTGCCCATTGGACCCGGTTGGGATACCGGCGGCCCCATCATGCCGCCCACGCCGCCGCTGTCGAGACCGCCTTGGCAAGATCCCAGGACGAGAGCGAGCGCCGCAAATGCGACGCGGACGTCAAACTTCACCATGAGTTAGCGGTCACTAGTCCTTTGCCTCGACGCGGGCGCGTAGCTCTTTGGCGAATTCTGCGGTCGGCATCGTCCGCTTGGCCTCGACTCCACGTTCGTTGACGTTCACCGTTGCGTCCGCGGCTTCTTGTTTTCCGACGACGAGAACGAACGGTATTTTCTGCGTTTTCCAGTGCCGGATCTTGTATCCGAGCTTTTCGTTGCTCGGGTCGACGTCGACGCGGTAACCGTCGGCCGAAAGTGCCGCCGCCACCTCGCTCGCGTAGCCGGCTTGATGCTCCGAAATCGGAACGACGACGGCCTGCACGGGTGCCAGCCAAGCGGGAAACGCGCCGCCGAAGTGCTCGATCAGGATGCCGATGAAGCGCTCGAGCGAGCCGGCGAGCGCCCGATGAATCATAACCGGCCGGTGGTCGCGGCCGTCGGCGCCGCGATACTTGAGATCGAAGCGTTGCGGCAGGACGAAGTCGACTTGCACCGTGCCGAGCTGCCACTTACGCCCGATTGCATCGCGCACGTTGACGTCGAGCTTCGGTCCGTAAAACGCGCCGCCGCCCTCATCTACGGTGTACGGCAGGTGGTAGCGGTCCAGCGCGCGGCGGATGGCGTCTTCCGCCGGATCGTCGGTTTCGGTTCGGCTGGCCGGTTCGCGAGAGGAGAGCACGTATTCGAAATCTTTGAAGCCGAAAGCGTTCATCAGTCCAACCGCTTCGTCCAGCGTGCGCTCGAGCTCGTCCTGCAGTTGTTCGGGCATGCAGAAGAGATGGGCGTCGTCTTGGGTGAAGCCGCGCACTCGCGTCAAACCGTGCATTACGCCCGAACGCTCGTACCGGTACACGGTCCCGAACTCACTGAAGCGCAGCGGCAGTTCGCGATAGCTGTGCAGGCCGTTGCGATAGATCAGGATGTGCCCGGGACAGTTCATCGGCTTGAGCCGGAAACGCTGTTCCTCGACCTCGAGCGGCCCGAACATATTCGCGCCGAAATTTTCCAAATGGCCGGAAACTTCGAACAGGCGCTCGCTGACGACGTGTGGAGTCACCACGGGAAGGTATCCGCGTTCGCGCAACCCTTGCCGGATGAAATCCTCGACCAAACCGCGGACGATCGCGCCCTTGGGATGCCAGAAGACCAACCCGCCGCCGGCATCTTCCTCGATCGAAAAAAGTCCGAGTTCCGTACCTAACTTGCGATGATCGCGTTTGCGGGCTTCTTCGAGCTGGGTTAGATAGGCCTCGAGCTCGCTGCGGTCGTACCAAGCGGTGCCGTAAATCCGCTGCAGCATCGGTTTGGTCTCGTCGCCGCGCCAGTATGCGCCCGCCACGCTCGTAAGTTTGAGCGCGCCGATTTCGCCGGTCGACGGCGCGTGGCCGCCGCGGCATAAGTCGGTGAACTCGCCGATCGTGTAGAGCGTAATGGGCTCCCCCTCCGGAATTTCGCGGGCCATCTCTACCTTATATGGGTTATCCCGGAACTGGCTGAGCGCGCCCTCGCGGGGGACCTCGACCCCGGTCATCGGATAGTCGGCGGCCACGATTTCGGCCATCCGAGCCTCGAGGCGCGTCAGATCGTCGGCCGTAAACGGCTCCGGCCGGTCGAAATCGTAGTAGAAGCCGTTCTCGATGGCCGGACCAATGGTCGGTTTGGCGTCGGGAAAGAGGTCCGCCACGGCATACGCCAGCACGTGGGCCGCAGTATGCCGGAGCTCCGGCAGCGGCGTTTTTACTTTGGGGTCGGACATAGAGCACGCGCTTTTCGGCGGCCGCGGGGCAGGAGGCCTTCGCCGGCCGTCGCCGGCCCGGGCCGTAGCGGGGCCTTAAGGCCTCCCCTATGCGTCCTTAATCAGTTCTTAGCCTTGGGCCGGGAGAATGGTGGTGTTTCTACCTGACGACTAACGCACGATTCCGTGCGGAGGAGCATTCATGCGCAAAAGCTTGGCGCTGACGGCGGCAGCGCTCATTGCGACGGCCATCCCTGCGATGGCGGCGACGCAATTGACCGGGGCGGGCTCGACATTTGACTATCCGTTTTTTTCCAAAGCCTTTTACGAGTACGGCAAGACGCACGACGTACAGGTCAACTACCAGCCCATCGGCAGCGGCGGCGGTATTCAGCAGCTCACCCAGCGCACGGTCGACTTCGGTGCGACCGACGTGCCGATGAACGCTGGCGAGGTCAAAACTGCCGAAGCGGGCGGCGGCCCCGTTCTGCAAGTTCCGGTCGCGCTGGGCGGTGAGTCTATCGTCTACAACGTGCCCGGCTTGGGCGGCGGTTTGCGCTTGAATTCTAGCGTGCTCGCGGATATTTTTCTGGGCAAAATCAGCAAGTGGAACGACTCGCGAATCGCTAACCTGAATCCGGGCAAGAAGATGCCGAGTTCGTCGATCGTCGTCATCCATCGCTCCGACGGCTCAGGTACGACCTACATCTTCACCGACTACCTTAGCAACGTCTCGGGTGAGTGGAAGTCCAAGGTCGGCACCGGCAAAAGCGTGACGTGGATAGCGCCGAGCGCGATCGGCGGGAAGGGCAACGAAGGCGTCGCGGGCCAGGTAAGCAATAATCCCGGCGCGATCGGATACGTCGAACTCGCCTATGCATTGCAGAACAAGATGACCCAGGCGACCCTTAGGAACGCGGCCGGTAGATTCGTCGAAGACACCCCGGCCGGCGTTCGCGCGGCGGCCGCCACCAAGCCGGACGTTTCGGCGACTAATTTCTCGATCGTCAACTCTAAGTGCGCGGCCTGTTACCCGATTGCCGGCTATAGCTGGGGCGTGGTTTTCCAAAACCAGCAAGATAAAGCCAAGGGCAAGGTTCTGCAGCAGATCCTCACGTGGGTAACCGGCGACGACGCTCAAAAAATGGCGGCCTCGCTCGACTACGTGCCTCTGCCCGACAACGTGCAGGCGGCGGCCAAGAAAACCCTCGCGACGATGCGCGTTTAATCCGGCGCTGACGAGATTACGCCCGAAGGTGGGGAGCGTCTCAATCGGGTATTGAGGCGTTCCCTGCTTCTCGGACGACCGAATCGGTAGACTGTGACGAAACAGCGAAATTACGCCGCCGTAGCCATGGCCGATCGGATATTCCTTTTCGTCGTGCGCGCGGCCGTCGGACTCTTCGTCCTGTTGGTCGCGATGCTTTTCGCCGAGCTGGTGCGCGGCTCGTGGACCTCGATCGTCGCGTTCGGACCAAAGTTTCTGTGGACGTCGCAGTGGAATCCGGTTACGCAGCAGTTTGGGGCGCTGCCCCTCATTTACGGCACGATCGTCAGTTCGTTGATCGCGATCGTCCTGGCCGGCGTCGTCGGCATCCTCGCAGCCGCCTACCTTGCGGAGTTCGCGCCTTCCTCGCTCGCACGGCCGCTCGGTTTCGTGATCGAACTGCTTGCCGCCGTCCCCAGCGTCGTCTTCGGCCTCTGGGGCCTCTTCGTGCTCGCTCCGTTCGTGCGCAACGTGCTGGGGCCGTTCTTGCAGCACACCCTCGGATTTCTACCGATTTTTCAAGGACCGATTAGCGGGGTTGGGATGCTCACGGCGGGCTTAGTGCTCGCCTTGATGATTTTGCCGACGGTGACCGCGATCAGCCGCGAAGTGATCGTGGCGATCGGTTCGGACTTGCGCGAAGCCTCGATGTCTCTCGGAGCCACTAAGTGGGAAACGGTGGCGCGAGTCGTGCTGCCGGCATCCCGGATCGGGATATTCGGCGCCATCGTGCTCGCGCTCGGGCGCGCGCTTGGCGAGACGATTGCGACGACGATGGTTATCGGTAACCGCCCGCAGATCGCCGCCTCGCTGTTCGCACCGTCGTATACGCTCGCGAGCGTCATCGCCAACGAGTTCACCGAGGCCAACGGCGCGACGTACATTAGCGCGCTGGTGGAACTGGGTTTGCTGCTGTTCGTCGTCAGCTTCATCGTCAACGCGCTGGCCCGGCTGCTCCTGTGGGCCGTGCTGCGGGAGAAGACGTGAGCGCGCGAGCGCCGGTTCGCGTCGAGGCGATCCGCACGCGGGTTGCGCTGCGGCACGCGATTAGTCTGGCCGGGACCGCGGTCACCGCGGTGTGCGCCTCGATCGGCGCGATTTCGCTGCTGGTGATTCTCGGCTACGTGGCGATCGCGGGCGTGCGCGCGATTAACCTCGCCTTCCTCACCCAGCTGCCGGTTCCGGTCGGCGAACCGGGCGGCGGCGTTGCCAACGGAATCGTCGGAACGATTCTCACGGTCGGATTGGCCACCTTGATCGCAACCCCGATCGGGCTGCTCTCGGGACTCTTTCTCGCGCTCTTCGGGCGGGGCTGGTTCCCGGAAGTGGTCCGGTTCTTGTCCGACGTGCTGTCGGGCATCCCGAGCATCGCCATTGGTTTGTTTGCCTACACGCTGTTGGTGGCGCCGTTTCGGCATTTTTCGGCCATCTCGGCGTCGTTCGCCTTCGCGCTGCTGATGCTGCCGCTGATTTTGCGGACGTCCGAGGAAGCGGTGCGCAGCGTGCCGCGGGCCATCCGCGAAGGCGCGCTGGCTCTGGGACTCTCGGAGTTTGCGTCGACCATGAAGATCGTGGTCCCGGCGGCGCGGCCGGCGATCATCACCGGCTTGCTGCTCGCGATCGCGCGCGTAACCGGCGAAACCGCACCGCTGCTCTTCACGGCACTCGGTAGCCAATTCTGGGAACTGAATCCGGCGCAGCCGATGGCTCAGCTTCCGCTGCAAGTCTTCACGTATGCGATCTCGCCGTACAAGAGCTGGCACGAACAGGCTTGGGCCGGAGCGCTGCTGCTCATTTTGGCCGTACTGGTCCTCAACGTTCTGGCGCGCGTCGTGCTGACGCCGCGAAGCGGCCGATGAACGCCAACGGAGCCCCGTTGCGGGTCGAACACTTGTCGGCCTACTACGGCGCGCGGCGGGCGGTGGCGGACGTGACGATGGCCTTCGCACCGAATGCGGTGACCGCCCTGATGGGCCCCTCGGGCTGCGGCAAGACGACCATCCTGCGCTGCCTCAATCGGATTCACGAAATTTTACCGGGTGCGTACGCCCGCGGCGGGGTGCTGCTGCACGATGAAGACGTGTACGCTTCGGGGATGAGCGTCATCGAACTGCGGCGGCGCGTCGGGATGGTCTTTCAGCGTCCCAATCCGTTTCCGACGCTTTCGATTCTGGGCAACGCGACCGCCGGTTTGAGCAACGTATCGGCGACCGAAAAGCTGGAGATTGCCGAAAAGGCCCTGCGCGGCGCGGTGCTGTGGGAAGAGGTCAAAGATAAGCTGCACAAGCCCGCGACGGCGCTGTCGGGCGGGCAACAGCAGCGTCTATGCATCGCGCGAGCTTTGGCCGTCGAACCGGAAGTGTTGCTGATGGACGAGCCGACCTCGTCGCTGGATCCGATTTCGACGTTGAGCATCGAGGAACTGATGACCGCGCTCGCCGATCGATACGCGATCGTCGTCGTGACGCACAACATGCAGCAAGCGGCGCGCGTTTCCGATTACTCCGCGTTCATGCTCGCCGACGAACAGGGTGTCGGGCGCCTCGTAGAGATGGACGAGACGACCAAAATCTTCACCAAGCCGTCGGACCGGAGAACCGAAGACTACATTACCGGCCGCTTCGGCTGACGGTTCGCGACGGGGCCTCGAAGGGGCGTCCTCGAGCGGCACGGTAGTAGAAGCTCCTATGCGGTTTTTTCCTGCTCTGGCGACCGTGTCGCTCGTCTTGGTTTGCACGCTGGGCGTTACGGCGCGCGGCTTCGTGGCAAATCAGCTGCCGGACGAGGCGCGATACGAAGCGCTCGTCGATGCGTCTCCTTCCGAAGCACAGGCGCGGCGCGACGAGCTGGCGTTGGCCGGATACGTTCATCGGATGGGGACGCCGGGCGATCTGCGCTCGGCTCGTTACGTGCAGGCGGAATTGGCGAAAGCCGGCTGGGACGCCAAGATCGTTACCTACGTCGTGCCGATCGCTTGGCCGACGCAACAGCGGCTCACGCTGCTGGGCGCACACCCCCACGACGTCAGTCTGTACGAACCCGCCGTGCCGGGCGATCCGTATTCGCGCGATCACGCGGCCATCGGAATTCCGTATTCGGGGTATAGCGCCGACGGCGACGTCTCGGGAGCGCTCGTCTACGCCAATCACGCTACGCCAGACGATTTTAAGGCGCTGGCGCAGGCCGGCGTCGACGTCCGCGGCGCGATCGTGATTGCGCGCTCCGGCGGCCGCGCGCTGACGGCCAAAGCCTTCGAAGCTGCCAAGCAAGGCGCCAAGGCGGTGCTGGTCTTTAATGACCCGCTGACGAGCGGCTACTTCATGGGTGAAACGTATCCGAAGGGTCCGTGGCGGCCGCTCGGCGCCGCCGTCCGCAACACGATGACGTTCACGAACGACCCCGGCGATCCGACGGCTATCGGAATTCCCGTGCCGGGAGCACCGCACAAGCCGTTTTCGGCGATAAAGTTGCCGGCAATTCCCGAAGCCCCCGTTACGGGCGAGGTCGCTCGCGAGCTGTTGGCCGCGATGGGCGGTCCGGTTGGCCCGGCCGACTGGCATCCCGGCTTTGCTTTCGCCCTGCATCTCGGCGGCGACGTGCGCGCCCGCTTCGTGCTCAAGAGCCGGCGGTTCTTCGGTCCGATTTGGGACGTGATCGGTACGATGCGCGGCATCGCGAACGATCGCACGGTCGTGGTCGGCGGCCATCGCGACGCGTGGACCTACGGCGCAGTGGACCCGATCAGCGGAACGGTCGATCTGTTGCAGCTGGCGCGGGCGTTCGGCAAACTCAAGGCGGCCGGCTGGCAGCCGCGCCGGACGGTCGTCATCGGATCGTGGGACGGTGAGGAGCTGAACCTGTTCGGCAGCGACGAGTGGGTGGAGGAGCATCAAGCCGAGCTGCAGCACGGATGCGTTGCGTACGTCAACACGGACGAAGTCGCTTACGGGCCGAAGTTTTTTGCGGCCGCGACCCCGGATTTGAGCGACATGCTGCGCGACACGGCGACGGCGGTGGGTTCGCCCAGCGCCGGCGTAACGCTGTCGCAATACTGGGCCAAGCAAGATCCCAAGCAGAAGGTCTTCGGGATCGGCGGAGGGAGCGACCACGAACCGTTCGTCTACCGCGAAAATATTCCGGCGGCCGCCGGCGCGTTCGGCGGGCCCTTCGGCACCTATCATTCCGCCTACGACGATCCGGCGTCGCCGCGGATTTTCGATCCTGGAATGCACGAAGCCGCGGCGGCCGCCCGCTTCACCTCGGTCGTGGTTCTGCGTTTGTCGGACGCCGCGTATCCGGACTTGCGCCTGGCCCCGCTGGCGGTGGCGTTGAGCGAGCGGATCGACGAGTTCGCGAAGGAGAAGGGCGACGACGTGCGCCGCGCGACGGTCGTCGCGAAACTCGCTCCCTCGGCCGATGCATTCGCGAAAGCCGCCGCCGCGTTGGACGCGCGCGCCGACGACGCGCTCGGGCGCGGCGACGTCGCGACGGCGACGGCATTTACGGCCAACTGCGCGCCGCCGAGAACGCATTTTACCAGCCGTCGAGCACGTCGTGGGCGCGCAGCCTGCTCTACGACGTAAAGGGATACCGATCCGACGTTCTGCCGTCGCTCGACGCAACGCTCGCTAGCGACGGCGGCGACGCCGCGCTCGCCACCTTGAACGCGGCCTTCGTGGCCGCCACGGCGGCCGTCCGATGAACGCCGAACCTCGTTTCCGGCGCGCGCGCGCAGGCGTTGCAGCGGGGCTGCTTAGCCTCGCGGCACTCGCTCCCAGCGCGGCCGTCGCGGACGCAGGCTCGGCCGCGACCATCGAGAGCATCGTGCGCGCTTCGATGGCAAAAAATCACCTCATGGCGGTCATCGTTGAGGTGCGGTCGAACGGCGCCGTCGCTTACACGGGAGCGTTCGGCGATTCGATGACCGGCGTCCCGGCGGCGACCGACATGCACTTTCGCAACGGAGCTTTGGCGTTTACCTACATGGCTACGCTGCTGCTCGAGTACGTCGATCGTAAAAAGGTCGGCCTCGACTCTAAGCTCTCCGAGTTTTTTCCCGATCTTCCCAACGCCGGCCGCATCACGATGCGGAACTTGGCGCAGATGACCTCGGGCTACGCCGATTACGTCTATCAGCCGGAAACGATCGACGGCATCTATCACGATCCGTTCCGCCAGTGGACGCCCGAGCAGCTCGTGCAGATCGGCGTTTCGAAGCCGATGAAGTTTGCGCCGGGCACGAACTGGGGATACTCGCACACGAACTATGTCATCCTCGGTCGCATCCTCGAAAAGATCGCCGGCATGCCCCTTGCCGACGCGATTGCCCAAAACGTCCTGGAGCCGCTGGGTTTGAAACAGACCGGCGCGTCGACGACGCCGGCGATTCCGTTGCCGGTACTGCACGCGTTCAGTTCCGAGCGGCGCGAAGTGCTCGGAATCAAACCGGGCGTCCCGTTCTACGAGGAGGCGACGTTTTGGAATCCCTCTTGGACGACCGCCGAGGGCGCCGTCGAAACGACCGACATTGCAGATGCGGCCCTTTCGATTGAAGCCGTCGCGGCCGGCAAGCTTTTATCGCGCACGTCGTCCGCCGCGCAGGTCGTCCCCAGCTTGATCGGCTTCGGTCACGCGCAGGCGGGATGTGCGGCGTGTCAGGTCAATACCACCGCTTTCAATTACGGGCTCGGCGTGATCGACGCCGGCCCGTGGATCACGCAGACCTTGGGATTCGCCGGCGCTTCCGGGGCGGTCGGTACGTTACCCGCCCAGAAGCTGACGATTGCGGTCGAAGCGACCAACGGACCGGGCGCGTACGACGATACCGGATCCGCGGGGCTCGCGGCGGTTTCCGTGTTCCGCGCGCTCGCCGCCGCGCTCGCGCCCGACACACTTCCGCCGGCAAAATGAAAGCGATCCGGCTGCATTGGTACGGCGGCCCCGAAGAACTCATACTCGAAGACGTACCGATTCCCGAGCCGGCCCCCGGAGAACTATTGCTCCGGGTTAACGGCGCGGGCGTGGGTCCTTGGGATGCGCTCGTGCGCGAAGGCCAGAGCAAACTTCCGGAGACGCTCCCGCTGACGCCCGGCTCGGATATCGCCGGAATCGTCGAGCGGTTTGGCGACCCGGTTTCGGATTTTCACGCTGGCGACGCGGTCTACGGCGTCACCAATGCGGCGTTCGTCGGCGGCTACGCCGAGTTTGCGTTCGCCTCGAGCGCATCGGTTGCGTCCAAGCCCCGGACGCTGGATTTTGCGGCGGCCGCTTCCGTACCGGTGGTGGCCGTAACGGCCCGGCAAATGCTTTTCGATCGGGCCGCCGTCAAGCGCGGCCAGAGCGTGCTCGTCCAGGGTGCGGCGGGCAGCGTCGGCGCCTACGTCGTGCAGATGGCGCACCGCGCCGGGGCGAACGTGACGGCAGTGGCCGGCGCTGCGGATGCGAGCTACGTTCGCGATTTGGGCGCGGACGCCGCCATCGATTTCCATTCGCAGCGCTTCGAGGATGCGATCGACCCCGTGGACGTGGTGATCGATCTCGTCGGCGGAGACGTTCAAGAGCGCTCGTTCGCCGTCCTCAAACCTGGTGGGATCTTGGTCTCGAGCGTGTCCCAGCCCTCGGAAGATCGGGCCGCGCACTTCGGCGTTCGCGTTGCGTTCTTCGTCGTTTCGGTGGAGCGCGAAACGCTGGAGCAGATCGGCGCACAGATCGACGCTGGGGAACTTCGCACCAACGTCGGCGTCGTATTGCCGCTCGCCGACGCAAAGACGGCCCACCAAATGCTCGCAGGTGTCGTTTCTCATCCACGGGGTAAGATCGTGCTCGATACTAATGTGGCGCAAAGGTAACCGGACTTGTTGAAAAAGCGCGCGATCGCATTCTTTCGCGCGCTCGGGCCGGGGTTGATAACGGGCGCTGCCGACGACGACCCATCGGGCATCTCCACGTATTCGGTCGCGGGTGCGGCGACCGGGTTCTCGATGCTTTGGCTGACCTTGATTTCCACGCCGATGATGGCGGTGATTCAGGGAATGAGCGCGCGGATTTCGATGGTCACGGGCGAGGGACTCGCGGCCACGATGCGCAAGCGCCTGCCGCTGCCGCTAGCGTACGGGCTGGCAGCGGTCGTTATCGTCGCGAATACGTTCAACGTTGGAGCGGACCTGGGAGGAATGGCCGACGCCGCGCATCTCGTTGTGCCGCTGCCGGTAGATGCGTGGGTATTCTTATTCGGAATCGGCCTGATCGCCGCCCAAGCCTGGCTATCGTACGCGACGATTGTGCGAATCTTCAAGTGGCTGACGTTGTCGCTGTTTGCGTACGTCATCACCGCGTTCGTCGTGCATGCGCCGTGGCCGCACGTCCTCCTCCAGTTCGTTACCCCTAAGGTCCGCTTCGACTCGGGCTGGCTCTCGACGATGGTGGCTGTATTGGGTACGACGATCACGCCGTACTTATTCTTTTGGCAGGCGTCGTTGATCGTCGAGGAAGAGAAGGAAGCCGGCAACAAGACCCTGGCCGAGCGGCGCGGAACCGACGAAGCCTCGGTCAAGCGGATGCACACCGACGTAAACGCCGGCATGATCTTTTCCAACCTGGTCGCGTTTTTCATCATCGTCACGACCGCGGCGACGCTCGGCGCGCATGGCAAGCACGACATCGCGACCGCCCAGCAAGCCGCCCAGGCACTCCAACCGCTGGCGGGCCGGTTCGCGGCATTGCTGTTCACGCTCGGGATGGTCGGGACCGGCATTCTCGCGGTTCCGGTTTTGGCGGGTTCCTCGGCCTACGTCGCCGCTCAAACGTTCAAATTTCGCGAAGGATTGAACGAGTCGCCGGCCCGAGCGCCAAGATTTTACGGCGTTGTGGCCGCCGGGATCGCCGTCGGCATCGCGATGAACCTCCTGCGCGTCGACGCGATCAAAGCGTTATTCTGGGCTGCGGTGCTCAACGGCGTCGTGGCCGTCCCGCTAATCGCCGTGATCGTGCATTTCGCCTCGAGTTCGGCCATTGTAGGCAAATGGACGAGTTCTCCGCTCGCACGGGTGTGGGGATGGGCCACCGTGACGCTCATGTCGGCCGCGACGGTCGGCATGTTCTACTTTATGGCCAAAGGCGGCTGAGCGCCGGCGCGGCTCAGCGCGTCGATTGACTGACGACGGCGCCGAAAGGCAACGAGATGCCGGTCGTAAGCGTCGAAATCGGCGCACCGTTGGAAAGCGCGTACATCTCCACCGCGTTGCCCAAGTGATCGGGTACGATGATCCTTTTCCCGCGCCGCCAAAATCCGTACGTGTCCTGCGTATTCGCGAAGGACACGACGCCGAGAATCGTCGCGGTGGTGCCGTACACGAAGATCTTGTCGGCCACCGGCGATCCCTGACCCTGCTGGCCGGCGTCGCCGACCAAGAGCGTCGGGTTGAGCCACTGGATGGCGCCGGGTGAATACAGCTGTCCGCCGCTCAGCGTCAGCGTCGTGAATTGATGGTGCCCGCGGGGAAGCTCGTAAAGGCCGGCGCCGTACGTCGCTTGCGTCCCGTCGACGAAGAGATCGCTCTTGTCGTCGTAGGCGAGAAAGTCGACTTGCGCGTCGTGCGGCGCTTCGTATTTGACTCCGCTATGCGAGCCTTTTGCGTAGATCTTGACGTTCCCGTTAGGAAACTGGCCGCCGGACTGATTGGCGACCGCAAGCTTTCCGGTACTGAGGTCCACCGAACAATCGTACGGACGGGAGTTGCCGGTCTGACGAATGGTGTCGATCGGGCTCGTCCCCCCGTGCGCGAATTCGTAGACCGCGCCGGAGCCGGCATCGGGAACCCACACGTTGCCCACCTTGTCGGTGCACATGCCGGTCGGGTAGGAGAAGCCGGTGAGCGTCCCCACCAACAGCAACCCGCCGCCGTTGCGGTACGTATACACGGTGACGTCGTTGGTCCCCAGATTCGAAACGTACAGCAGGCTCGTGTTTT
>DASXDV010000141.1:0-17557 GCA_036490465.1 Candidatus Tumulicola sp.
ATTAGACCGCTGCGCGCGACTAGAGAACGCAACGTGGGCACCTCCTTGTGGGCTTCGATGTGAACGCTCACCTAGGAGTCTATCCGGCCCGCTATTAAGCGTAACTTAAGCATGCCTTAAGAGGGTTGGCGAGTCGACACCAATGCCGCGGGCGCGCGAGCGCGAGGGTCAGCCGTATCGCCCGGTGATGTAGTCTTCGGTTCGCTTATCCTGCGGCTTGGTGAAGATCGACGACGTCGTACCCGTCTCGATCAGGTCGCCCAGCAGAAAGAACGCCGTATAGTCGCTGATGCGCGCGGCTTGCTGCATCGAATGGGTCACGATGACGACCGTGTAGTCGCGCTTGAGGGCCTCGATCAAGTCCTCGATCTTGCTGGTGGCGATCGGATCGAGCGCCGATGCGGGCTCGTCCATCAAAATGACCTCGGGATCGACGGCGAGGCAACGCGCGATGCAGAGCCGCTGTTGTTGACCGCCCGAGAGGTCGAGGGCAGACCGGTTGAGGCGGTCCTTGACCTCTTCCCACAACGCCGCGTAGCGAAGGCTCCGTTCGCAAATTTCCGCCAGTACGGCGGGGCGCCGCTCCCCCTGGACGCGCGGACCGTATACGACGTTTTCGAAGATCGTTTTGGGAAACGGGTTCGGCCGCTGAAAAACCATGCCCACGCGGTGACGAATGGTCACCGGATCGACGTCGGGCGCGTAAATGTCCTGACCGTCGAGCAGCACGTGCCCCTCGACGCGAGCTCCGGGCGTAAGGTCGTGCATTCGGTTCAGCGCACGGATGAACGTCGACTTGCCGCAGCCGGACGGACCGATCAACGCCGTCACCCGATTTTCGGGCATGGCGAGCGTCGCGTCCTTGATCGCTTGAAACGATCCGTAATAAATGTTGAGGTTTTCGGCCTTCAGCTTGGTTCGAGTCGAAGCCGGAGCCGATTCGGGTCTCGTAACGAACATCGCCGAATCTTTCGCCGGCGCGGCGGCAGTCGCCCGCACGAACCGTGGTTCAGTCGAGAACGCCGGCGCTTCCCGGCGCGGGTTCCGGCAACGAATCGAAGTACCACTCGCGGGCGTCGCGCAGCGTCATATCGCGGCACAACTCCTCGAGCACGGACAGAATCTGCGCGCGCATGGCGCGTTCGGGCGAACCCTCTTCGCCGTACGCCGCCGACCGCATCACGTGCATGCGACTACCTTGACACGCGCAGATTAGGCCCAAGTTATGAGACGATTAACTGAAGCGGGCGAATCCGGATCAACGTTCGCGTTTGATACGCATGATCGGAAGGCGGATCGTGAAGGTCGTACCCCGGCCCAGCGTGGACTCGGCCGAGACGGCGCCCGCGTGGGCGTCGACGATGCCCTTGACGATGGCTAGGCCGAGCCCCGCACCGCCGCCGCTTTCGCGTTTGCGCGAACGATCGACCACGTAGAATCGTTCGAAAATTCGGGGCACGTCGCGATAGGGAATGCCCTCTCCCGTGTCGCGGACGCGGACGATTGCGTCGCTGCCGCGCGCGTCCAGCTCGATCTTGACGTGCCCGCCCGCCGGCGTATGCCGGATGGCGTTGTCGATGAGGTTGACGAAAACTTGCGACAGCCGGTCGCGGTCCGCTTCGACCCGCACGGGCCGCAGCGGCAGCAACTCGATCGAAACCCCTTTGTTGGCCGCCTGCGGCTCGAACGATGCGACGATCGGATGGGCGACCTCTTCGAGATCGACGTCGCTCAGCGCCAGCTTCATCTGTCCCGATTCGGCGCGGGCTTGTTCGAGAAGGCGGTCCACCAGCGACGTCAAGCGATCGACTTGGGCGAGCGCCTGCGGCAAAAACGTGTCGCGCGCTTCTTCCTCCGGGGCCGCCAAAACGGTCTCCAACATGAGCCTGATCGACGACAGCGGCGTCCGCAGCTCGTGCGAGACGTTGGAAAGAAACTCCTTACGAACGCGGTCGAGCCGTACGAGAGCGGTTTGATCGTCGGCAAAGACGACGACCCAACGAACGCTCGCATCGACGATCAGCGGGTACATGGACACGCGATAGACGCGACGCCCTTCCGGGCCGCTCAGGGTCAGCTGAGCGACCGAGGCTTCGCCGCCCAGCGCATCGGCGATTCGGCGCTCGACGTCGACGTTCGGAATCGCTTCGATCACGTGTCCTCCGGTCACCCGCTGCGCGTCGAAGCCGAAAATCGCACCGGCTGCCGGGTTGGCAAACTCCACCCGCTGATGGAAATCCACCAGCACCACGCCCAGCGGCAGGGCGCGCACCAAGCGCATGAACGCGCTCTCCGCTACCCCGTCGTCGGCGGACCCTGCGAGCGCGGCGGGTGCGTCGGGAAGGCGGCCGCGCAAACGAAACGCGCGCGCCAGCAACACTCCGCACAAAAGCCCGGCCGCCGCCGCCGCCACGGCCCACCCGATCGTGGTCACCGTCTAAAACCGTTGAAAGCGCCTACGATTTGAACATGTAGCCGCGACTGCGGACGGTCAAAATGTGGCGAGGCGTTCCCGAATCCTCTTCGATTTTCTCGCGCAGCCAGCGGACGTGCACGCTGACGGTTTGCTGTTCGCCTTCGAAGTCGTAGCCCCACACCTTATCGAGCAGGGTCTGGCGCGTTACCACCCGGCCGTTATTCTCCATGAGCACGCGCAGCAGGGCGAACTCCTTGGGCGCGAGCGCGATGTTTTTGCCGCGTACGGTCAGTTGCTGACGCGAGGGATCGAGAACGATCTCGCCGAGCGCAATCGCACCGTCGTGACCTCCTTGAATCGGCGCCTGCCGGCGCAAGCGCGCCTTCACGCGCGCGAGAAACTCGTGCAGTGCGAACGGTTTGGTGACGTAATCGTCGGCGCCGAGTTCGAGCGCGAGCACCTTGTCGATCTCTTGGTCTTTGGCAGTCAGCATAATGATCGGAACCGAGCTGAACTTGCGAATCTCTTTGCACGCTTCGATTCCGTCGAGCACCGGAAGCATGATATCGAGGACGATGAGATCGGGCTGCTCGCGCTGCGCCGTGGCGATCGCGCCCCGGCCGTCGCTGGCCGTTACGACGGCGTACCCGCTGCGTTCCAAATTGAACCGCAGCGTCTGCAGAATGGCGGACTCGTCGTCGACGACGAGAATTTTCTTATTGAAGTCCGGGCTCTTGACGAACGCGCCTCGGGCCGGCTTCATCTCCAGCGATCCATTCATACGATTTGGCTACTGCGCTATAGTCCAGCGCGCCGTCCCCCTGTGCCGAGCGAGAAGTGTAGATTTGGTATGCCAGCGCGGTAGCCGGCATCGGGTAGTCGGCCGCGCGCGCCGTATCGAGCGCGGCCGCAAGGTCCTTGCGGAGCAGATCGAGTGCGAATCCCCCTTCGAGCTTCCCGGCCAGCCAGGTCTTCGGCAGCCACTGCTCGAGCACATAGTTCGAAGCCGTCGCCGACGCCAAAACTTCGCGAACCCGGTCCAAATCGGCTCCGGCCCGGCGCGCGAAGAGGAGCGCCTCGGCGTTGGCGATCATGACGTTGCCGATGATGATCTGATTGACGAGCTTGACCGTCTCGCCCATCCCGACCGGCCCGAGGTGGTGCGGCGTTCCCAGCGCCCGCAACACCGGCTCGGCTCGCGCGAAGCCGGCCGCATCGCCGCCGACCATAATCGCTAAGGTGCCGGCCGCCGCCCTCGCCGGGCCGCCGCTGACCGGAGCGTCGACGAACTCGAGCCCCTGCCGGGCCAGCCGATCGGCAAAGCCGCGCGACGCGCCCGGCCCAATCGTCGACGTGTCGACGATCAGCGTTCCGGGGTTGGCGCCGGTCACGACGCCGGCGGCCGAGAACAGGACGGACTCGACTTGCGGAGCGTCGGGGACGCACACGATCACGACGTCCGAGGCCGCTGCGACGGCAGCGGGATCGGCGGCTTCCCGTACGCCATGTTGAGCGTGCAGGCGTTCGAGCGCACCGCGGCGCCGGTGCACGCTGGCGGTCACTGCGTATCCCGCCGCGCAGAGCGAGGCGGCCATCGGTTCGCCCATGGTGCCGAGTCCGACGAACCCGATGCGCTCGCGCTGGCTCACGAGCGGCCCTTTGGGCGGACCGCCAGGGCTTTCCCGCCGCAGCGTAGGGGCCGCTTGTGGCGTGGCCGAAGGCGATGCGGTTATGACGACCATCGACGCAAGCGCGCGCGCCGTGACGCGACCGACGTTCGACGAGATGAATCTCTCGACCGGCAAACGCACCCGGCTGCACCGGCTCATGTACCAATGCGGACCGGCTAACGGCACGCTGATGATGCTGCCGATCGATCAAGGCCTCGAGCACGGCCCGATCGATTTCTTCGACAATCCCGACGCGATCGACCCCGACTGGATTTACCGGTTAGCGGTAGCGGGAAATTTTTCAGGGATCGCCTTGCACGTCGGGCTAGCCGAGAAATATCAACGCGCGTACGCGGGCCGCGTTCCGCTGCTGCTAAAAGTCAACGGAAAGACCAACGTTCCCCCCGACGACGATGCCTTCAGCCCGATGACTTCGTCGGTCGAGGATGCGGTTCGGCTAGGCGCCGACGCCGTCGGCTACACGCTCTACGTCGGCAGTCCCGCGCAAGATCTCGACCTCGCACAGTGCAACGACGTCCGGCGCGAGTGCGACCGTTTGGGAATGCCCCGGGTGGTTTGGGCCTATCCGCGCGGTTCGGCAATCAAGGCTAAGGGCGGAATCGACTCATTGTACGCCGTCGACTATGCGGCGCGCGTCGCCTGCGAAATCGGTGCGAACGTGGTGAAGCTCAACGAACCCATTTGGAATCCCGCCGACGCCGCCAAGTTACCCAAGCCGTACAACGAGCTTGCGTTTTCCGACGTCGAGGGCTTGCGGAAGGTCGTCAAGTCGGCCGGCCGCACGCTCGTTCTCGTCTCGGGAGGCAGCAAGATGGGCGACGATGCGACCATCCACAAAACGCGGATCGCGATGGAAGCCGGCTGCGTGGGGCTGATCTTCGGCCGGAACATGTGGCAGCGGCACTGGGACGACGCGCTCGCGATGGCGTCCCGCATCCACGACCTCATGAAGTCGTACGGCCAGAAGCAATAGCGCGACGATCCGCAACTCTCGGCCGGGCGCCGGGGGTCGGGAATCGTAGAATGACGATCGAGGCGCGCGTCAATGCCGCGCTGGACAAAGTGCGGCCCGGCATTCAAGCCGACGGCGGCGAAGTTTGGCTGATCAAAGTCGAGGACGGCGTGGCGTTCGTGCAAATGCTGGGCGCCTGCGGCGGTTGCCCGGCGTCGTCGCTGACGCTAAAGGGTGCGATCGAGGCAATCGTCGTCGCGGAAGTTCCCGAAGTTCGCGAAGTCGTTCAAATCTAGAATCGCGGAAGCAGCCGCGCCGAGGTCAACGTCCGCCGGCGCAATGGGCGCAATACCAGCTGGTGGCGCCGTCGTGTTGCTGGGGGACCATATGTTCGCGCCGGCCACGGCGGCCGCAAGCGGCACAGGCGAACGTTTGCCCGATCGGAATCCCCGTCGCGGTCGCCTCGTGACGCTTGGCGACGTAGAAGACGAGATAGATGAGCATCCCCACGATGAAGGGAGCCCACGCGAAGAAATGGTCGAACGCCGCGGGGGAGATTTGCACATCCATGGGCCGTTTTTTCCCGGCTCGCCGGGAGCGCACCTCGGGGGAAGGGTCGAAATCCCGTACGGTGCATTGCGACGCGACGCTGCGGGAGGCGATGGTTTCGCAACTCGAACGCAGCCGGGTTCTTCGCCGGCCGGCCGTCGCTGCCGCGATGCGGTCGGTGCCGCGTCACCGCTTTCTCCCGGGCGTGGCGCTGGAAGACGCGTATGCCGATCGCGCGATCGCACTCAAAGCCGACGGCAGCGAAGTGCTCTCGTCGATTTCGCAGCCCGGGATGATCGCGCTCATGCTGGAGCTGCTGTCCCCGGCACCGGGTGACCGAGTTCTCGAGATCGGCACCGGCAGCGGCTACAACGCCGCGTTGCTGGCCGAACTGATCGGGTCCGGCGGCTGGGTCACGACGATGGATCTCGATGAGGAACTGGCCGCGCGGGCGCGCTGGACGCTCGCCGAGACCGGCTACGGCAACGTTCGCGTTCTCGCCGGCGACGGTAGCTTGCCGACCTTCGGCGACCAGCGGTACGACGACGTGGTGGTGACCGCGCGCAGCGACGACGTGGCCGCCGTCTGGTGGGAAGCGCTCGCCGAAGGCGGCCGGCTCGTGCTTCCGCTTCGGCTGGAAGGGGTCGGCGAGTATGCGGTGGGCTTCGCTCGCGGTGACGACGGTCTGCTGCGCAGCGTGGGCGTCCATCCCTGCGCGTTCATCGCATTACGCGGGGAGGGCGCCGGGCAACGAGGCGGGGACGTTTTCTATCGCCGTCCGCGGGGCCGCGGCAACAGCCCGGCCTGTCTCCGCCCGGTGGCCGCCGTCAAAGCGGTGCGCCGGGAAAGTGCGACGCCGGCACTGCTGGGTGACGCCGACGTCGTGGTCGCGCGTCCCGTCAGCCTCTTCGCGGTGACGTTCGGATAGGGCTGCGAAGCGCCGCTTCGCACGGCTATCCGCTCTTCTTGAAATACTCGGCGTTGATTTCGGTGTATTTTTGGAACTGTTCGGGAACGTCGGAGTCGGCGAAGATCGCTTCGACCGGACAAGCCGAAACGCAAGCGCCGCAGTCGATGCAGACTTCGGGATCGATGAAGAGCATCTCGTCCTCGTCCTTGCCGTGGATGCAGTCGACCGGACAGACGTCGACGCACGACTTGTCCTTGGTGCCGATGCACGGTTCGGTGATGACGTAGGCCATGGACGATTGAACCCCTTACAAGCGAGTCGGCGTGGCGCGGATTACGTCGCCGGACGGCCGCGGACGGCGCGTATCAGAAAGAGTAGCACGACGGCCCCGATGACGGCACAGACAATACTCGGTAGATTGAAGCCGGTGATGCCCGCATGCCCGAAAAACTGATAGATCCAGCCCCCCACGAGCGCCCCGACGATGCCGACCACGATATCGCCGAGAATCCCGCCGGGGCCTTCGCCCGGCACGACCCACCGAGCAACGATCCCCGCGATCAGACCGAGGACGATCCACGCGATGATGCCCATGAATTCCATCTCCTTCGCCACGCCGCCGACTGACCCGGACGGTCGCCTTCCCACCGGCACCAGCCAGGGCACGACCGCCTCGACGTCGACGTTATGGCTGTATGAAACGTAGGCTTCTCGGCTTCCTGGTCGCGCTCTCCCTGACGACCGCCCCGGCCTGGGCCGACGACCCGTTCGCCGGCAAGACGCTGATCGCGGTCACGGGTAACGGTTCGGTCACGCTCCCTCCGGACGTCGCCAACGTCAGCGCGAGCATCGACACCAACGCCCCCAATGCCGGCGACGCGGTTTCGCGCAACAATGCGATCTACGAGCGCATCGTCGGGTCCTTAGAGCGGGCGGGCGTCGCCCGCACCGACGTTAGCCTGTCCTACTATAACGTCAACTACAATCCGAAGCCGCAAGTTCTGCCCCCACATCCCGACGGCGAGCGCTATGGCTACACCGTCTCCCGCGGATTTAGCGTAAAGGTTCGGGATATCGCCAAGGCCGGACGCGTCACCGACGCTTGCACCAGCGCCGGCGCCACGTCCATCGGCGGAGTGAGTTTCGGATTGGCCGATTCGGCTGCCGCCCGTGCCGAGGCCACGAAAAAAGCCGTCGACGAAGCGCGCACGAGCGCCGGCGCGTTGGCCGCCGCCGCGCACCTGCGCATCGTGGCGATCAAGAGTATCGATTTGGGCGGCGGCGGAGCGCTCCCGCAGCCGATGATGCGCATGGCGGCCAATGCGGTTCCAACGCAGTTCGACCAGTCCAACGTCAGCGTCTCGGTCTCGGTCAGCGTAACGTTCGTCGCCGAACCCTAAAGAGCGCGAATACCGGCCGACGGCAGCCTCCGAAACTCCGGCGGCCGGCTTGAGGTAGATTGCTTCGATGGATCATACGTGCGAAATCTGCGGAGCCCGTCCGGCGCCCGTCTTCGACCGGCACCGCCGGTTATGCACGGCGTGCGCTCAGAAGCGGACGCTCACCGGCGCGCTTCCCTATTTCGGCGCCGCCTTGGCCGCGGCGGGGTTGATCGCGGGCAGCATGCTGCTGGCCGAGAAAATGCAGGGCGAAGGAGGCGAGCGCGGCGGCTCTCCGCTCGACGAACTGACCAAGCGCTTTCGCGGGACGCCGACGCTTGGGAACTTCTCCCGCGACCTTACCGACCTGGCGCGCGCGGGCAAGCTCGATCCGGTCATCGGTCGCGACGACGAAATCGAACGGCTCGTCTCGATCCTCGCGCGGCGGAGCAAGAACAATCCCGTTCTCGTCGGCGAACCCGGCGTCGGAAAGACCGCGATCGTCGAAGGTCTCGCTCAACGGATCGTCGCCGGAAGCGTTCCCGCGTCGCTGCGCGGCAAACGCGTTTTAGCACTTTCGCTGGGACCGTTGGTAGCCGGCACGAAATATCGCGGTGAATTCGAAGGTCGCGTCAAGCGCATCCTCGACGAAGTCAAACGCAGCGCGCGCGACGTCGTGCTGTTTATCGACGAACTCCACACGTTAGTCGGCGCGGGCGCGGCCGAAGGTGCGCTCGACTTGAGTTCGATGATCAAGCCGGAACTCGCGCGCGGCGAGCTGCAGTGCATCGGCGCGACCACCTTCGAGGAGTATCGGAAATACGTCGAATCGGACGCGGCGCTCGAGCGGCGATTCCAACCGGTCATGGTCGAAGAGCCCACGATCGAGCAGACCGTTTCGATTCTCGCGGGGCTGCGTGACGGATACGCGCTCCACCATCGCGTGACGATCGGCGACGACGCCGTCGAGGCCGCGGCCGCGCTCTCGGCGCGCTACATTGCCGATCGCTTCCTTCCCGATAAAGCCATCGACCTGATGGACGAGGCGGCTGCGTACGTCGCGCTCCAAAATAAGGGCGCTACGGATCGACCGGCCGTGACTCGCGAGCACGTCGCTGCCGTCGTGACGCGCTGGACCGGCATCCCGCAAGCGGCCTTGAGCGAAGCGCAAGCAAATCGCCTGCTCGACCTCGAGCGCGTTCTCGGCAAACGCGTGATCGGTCAAGAGCGGGCGATCGCGTCGGTCTCGGATGCGATCCGGCGCGCGCGGGCGGGACTCCACGACCCGCGCAAACCTCTCGGAAGTTTCCTGTTCAGAGGCCCGAGCGGCGTCGGAAAAACCGAACTCGCGAAAGCGCTCGCGGAAGCCCTATTCGGAAGCGAAGCGGCGCTCGTACGAATCGATCTTTCGGAGTTCACCGAACAGCATTCGGTCTCGCGTCTGCTGGGGGCGCCCCCCGGATATGCCGGGCACGACGAACCCGGCCAGCTCACGGAACCCGTTCGCCGGCGCCCGTACTGCGTCGTGCTCTTCGACGAGTTGGAAAAGGCGCATCCCGACGTCGCCGCGGTTCTCCTGCAAATCCTCGACGACGGGCGCGTCACCGACGCCAAAGGGCGGACGATCGACTTTCGCCACGCGTTGATCGTGTTGACGACGAACGTCGACGACGACGAGCTAACGTTTGCGTTGCGCCCGGAACTGCTCAATCGGATCGACGAGATCGTTTCGTTCGCCGCGCTCGGCTTGCCGCAGATCGAGGCGATCGTCGCAATCCACGTCGATGCGCTGGCGGCTCGGTTGGGGGCGCGCGACGTGCGGCTGCGACTCTCCGAAGAAGCGCGCCGTTTTTTGGCGGACGAATCGATGTCCGCCGGAACGGGCGCGCGCTTCGTGCAACGCACGGTATCGCGTCACGTCTCGACGCCGCTCTCCGCGGCGATTCTGCGCGGCACTTTGCCGGCCGGCAGCACCGCGGGCGTCGACCTGCAGGACGGGACCCTCGTCGTGCGGGCGGCCTAAGGCGCCGGTTACGGCGCCATGCCGCTGGTCGTCGGCGAGAGAGCCAGTGCCTGTGGATTGCTCACGCCGTTCGACAGCGTTATCCACGAAACGCCGTTGTACGGCACCGGATATACCGTGACGGTATTGTTGCCGTAGTTGGCAACGTAGAGATTGGCAGACGCATCGACGGCCAGAGCTACCGGCTGACTCTGGCCGCCGCTGATCGTCGTCGGGACGCCGCCGTAGGGCGCCGCATATTCGGTTACGGTGTTGGCGCCTTGATTCGGCACGAACAGACTCGCCGACGGGCTCAGGCCGATCGCACCTTGCTCGTTCACGCCGTTGGTAATCGCAACTGAAGGAACGCTCGAATTCGACAGCGGGGGCACGAACTCGACGACCGAATTCGGCGTGCTGTTCAAATTCGAAACGAACACGTTTCCGCGGCCGTCGACTGCCAACGAGTTCGGAGCGTTGAGCCCGCTCGAGAGCACGATCGGCGATCCGTTGTACGGCGCGGAATATACGGTCACGGTGTTGGCGGCCTGATTGGCAACGAATAGATTCGCCGAGCCGTCCAATCCCACGCTGACGGGATCGTTGATTCCGCTGGAAACCGTTGCGATCGGCGCGCCGCTGTACGGCGGGGCGTACTCGGTGACCGTGTTCGTGGCGCTGCCGTTGGCAACGAACAGGTCGTTGCGAGCGTCGACCGCCAGCGCCTGCGGATGATTGATTCCTACGACGATCGTCGCCGGCGGACCGGTGTAAGGCGCGACGTACTCGGTAACGTTACCGGGCTGGCTCGCGACGAAAAGATCGCCCGCCGCATCGAAGACCAACGCCTGCGGCCCGGTGATGCCGTTTTGAATCGTGACTAACGGGACGTTCTGTCCGCCCGCATAAAGCGTCACCGTGTTGGCGCTCGCGTTCGCGACCGCCAGCAGTTGCCGAACGTCGACCGCGACGCTCCCGGAGCAGGTCGCTCCGGCTTGCGTGCACGGGCTCTGAGCCTGCCCCGGAAACGTTGCGGTCACCCGCAGCGTCGCCGTCGTGCCCGAATACGTCGGCGGCGGGGAAACGGTAAAAACGTTCGGCGTCGATGGATTTGCGGCCACGATCGCCAACGTCAGGCTCCCGCCGACCTGCGCGACGGCGACCGCCGGTGCCGAAGGGCCTAAGATGATATCCTGATTCCCGTCGAGCAGCTGAGCGACGAGTTGATGCTTTCCGGCGCCGTAGAGGTCGATGCCGGCTTGAGCATTTTCGCCGCTCATCGAAGACCCGGGCACGACGTCGACTTGTGCGACCGTCCCCGCGAGCGCGAGATTGACGACGTTCGATCCTCCGTACGACACGGTAAACGCGATCGTTTGCGGATTTCCCACCGCATTCGCCCCGGTCGGATTCGGCGACGAAAAGGTCGCCACGACCGCCGCATACGATCCCGGCAACAGGGCGAGCGCGGCTTGGCAAATCGCACCGCCGGTAACGTTCACGCATCCCGGAGCGCCGGCCGTTAGGACGACGGTTTGATTGACCGGCGTCGGGCCGTTTACGCTCAACGTCAGCGACTGGATCTGCCCGGCTGCGCCTGGAAGTCCCCCCGGCGTGGGGGAGGGAACGCCAAATGGCGGCGGATTCGCGCTGCCTCCGGGGACGAGCGCGCCCGGGCCGTTACCGACGGCACCGGGGAGCGGCGCGCCGGAAGCTGGGCTGCCCAGCGACCACGGCACCCGGACGCGGACGAGGGTAGCTCCGCTTGGGCCGTTGCCCAACACGGCGCTGGCTCCGCCCAGCCCGCCCTGCCCGGGCAGAACCGGATTTTGCATGCCGCCGCCCTGACAGCCGCCCAATGCGAGCGCTGCCGCGAGAAAACAGCAGAAGCGATGGATTGGCCGTTTCAAGACTCGGCTGGTTCTCTGTTAGCCCTCGAAAGTCATGGGCTCGTGCCGCCGCTGGGGACTATCGCAGCAGTTTCGTAACGTTTGCTCGCATCGCATCGGCCGAAAGCTCGCCGACGACGACGTTACGCACCACGCCGGAACGATCGATGAACACGTGGACGGGCAAGCCGTTGATGTTGTATTGATTGCGCAAGGTCCCGTCGTCGACGACCTCCGGATAGCTCAAATGATGTGCCTGCCGAAACGACTCGGCTTTGCGAACATTCTCGAGGACGTCGACGCCGACGACCTGGAGGCCCTGCGGACCGAACTGACGCTGCAACGATTCGATCTCCGGCGCTTCCTCGTTGCACGGCGGGCACCACGTCGCGAAGAAGTTCAAATATACGACCTTGCCGCGCAACGAGGCGAGCGAAAGCGTGCCGCTGGGCGCGGCGGGCTCCGACCAGTTCGGCGCCGTCTGGCCGACGTGCGCGGTCCGATCGTCGCCGGCCGCGGTCTTCTTCCCGGCGGCCGTCCCGCTGCAGGCGGCTACCGCCAGCGCCGCAGCCAATGCGACCGCGCGTGCAACCGGGCGGCTATCCATAACTCGGAAATGCCACGGCATCGCGATCTCGCTGCATTTGTGCGATGAGTTCGTCAACGTCGGCAAAATACTTCTGTTCGCGCAGATACCGAAACTCCCGCAATGCCAGTTCCCGCCCGTAGATCGTCTCGTGAAAATCGCGCAGCCACGCTTCGACGGTGCGCTCGGTTCCGGCGAATTGGGGGTTGGTGCCGATCGAGACGAGCGCCGCGTGGTCGCGTCCGTCGTACCGTGCGACCGCCGAATACACGCCGTCCTTCGGAAGCAGCTTTTCGGGCGGGCGCACGTTGGCGGTGGGAAAGCCGAGGCCGCCGCCGCGGCCGGCGCCGAGTTGCACCGGACCACGAATCTCGTATCCCGTTGCGCCGAGCAGCCGGTCGGCCGCCGCTAGATCGCCGTCGGCCACCAGCTTGCGGATGCGCGTGCTCGAAATGCGCTCGCCGTCTTCGGTCGCGTTCTCGACGGCGACGAACCGCACATTTGCGCGCGCAAAGTACTCGCGCATCAGATCCACGTCGCCGGCGCGCCGGTGCCCGAACCGAAAGGTTGCGCCGACGACCACGGCGCGGACGCCCAGCCCGTCGACGAGCAGGTCTAAAAACGCCGCCGGCGACAACTTGGCGATGCGATCGTCGAACGTGGCGAACAAACACTCTTCGAAGCCGGCGGCCGCAAATCGTCCGATTCGCTCCTGCGGGGTATCGAGCAACGGCGGCTCCTGCCCCGGTCGCAGAAAGGCGGCCGGATGACGTGCGAACGTCAATACGCCCGAACGCCAGCGCGGCCGGCGCAGCCGCAGCGTCTGCCGGGCGATCTCGCGATGCCCGCGATGGAATCCGTCAAAGAATCCCACGGCAAGTGCGAGCGGCCGGGTGACGTCGCGCGCGAAGTCCTGGAAGACGCGCATAGCTAAACGAAGACCTTGCGCGGTGCCAGCAGGGCTCCGAGCGCCTCGCCGACGCCGACGAGCGTTCGCGATTCGTCGCGCACGAACACGTGTCGCGCTCCCGAGCCCTGCGGCAGCGGGACGACGCGCCCGGCGCGAAAGTCGGCCGAACCGCGTAGGTCGAGAACGATCGTTGGAAACGGGATGATGTTTTCGGGTGCGATCAGAGCGCGCGCCGGAGCCGACGCGATCTCCTCGAGGGTCAGCGATTCGTACAGCACGAAAGGCCCCGAGGCCTCGCGCACCAGCGCCCCCATGTGGGCCGGGACTTCCATCGCGGCGCCGATATCGTGGCAGAGCGCGCGCACGTAGGTCCCCTCGCTGCAGGCGATCCGCAACCGTACCAGCGCCGGGTCTTCTTCGAAGCCGAGAAGGGTCAGCGCGTAAATCGTCGCAGACCGCGGGCGGCGCTCGACCGTTTTACCTTCGCGGGCCAGTTCGTAGAGTCGCTTGCCGGCGTGGTGGACCGCCGAAAACATCGGCGGAAGCTGGACGATCTTGCCTGCGAACTGCGGCAATACCGACTCGAGGCGCCGGCGCCAATCGGCGGGAACCGGGGCCGCCTCGACCGTCTCGCCGAATGCGTCTTGAGTGGTAGTCGATCGGCCCAGCACGAGCGTACATGCGTACGCTTTGCGCCGGTCGGTCAACAATGGAATCAAACGCGTCGCTTTGCCGATGGCAATCGGCAGTACGCCCGTTGCGTGCGGATCGAGCGTGCCGAGATGCCCCGCCGCGATCTTGCGATCCTGCGCGCAGATGCCGTAGACGCGTCGCAGCCGTCCGACGACGTTGGACGACGAGGGGCCGGCCGGCTTGAAAACGTTGACGAACCCGAGCATCGGCGCTACTGCGGCAACCGCAGTTCTTTGCGCAGCGCTCCGATCGTACCGGCCGCGGCACCCACGGCCACCAAGCTCGCACCGGCCACGCCGACGGCGAGCGTCTTCGAAAAACCCCAGACTGCGAACAGCACCCCGCCGGCCGACATCAAGGCATAACCCGCGCGCAAGAATCGGGCACCCGGAAAGCGCCGGCCGAGAAACCATGCGCCGGCAGCCCCGAACGCACCCAGAAAGAACCCGGCGACCACGGTGACCGCCTCGTGACTCATAGGCCTTCGGCTACGAGCGCCGCGTCGACCGCGCCGAATGCCTCCGTCAGCGTTCCTCGATACGTCAGACCCGACGCGCGAAAGTGACCGCCCCCGCCGAGACGCTTCGCCGCCGCCTGCACGTTTACGCGACCCGTCGACCGCAGGCTCACGCGAATCTCGCCGTCGATCGCCTTGAACAGCGCCGCGACTTCGACCCCGTCTTGACCCCGCAGCGTGTTGACGGTATCCTCGGTATCTTCGCCGTCGGCTCCGGTCTGCGCGAGCATTGCATCGTCGACGTGCGAGTAACAGTAGCGGCCATCGTGGGCGAAGGTCATCTCGTCGATGATTCGACCGAGCAACTTGGTAGCGGCGACCCGTTTGCGCAGGAAGATCTCTTCGGTAATCTCTTCCTTGTTCGCGCCCAAACGCATCAACTCGGCCGCAAGCTCCAGTGCGTCGGGCGACGCGTTGGAATGCATGAAGCCGCCCGTATCGGTCATGATGGTCGTGAGAATGCACGTCGCGATATCGCGATCGATCGGGACCTTCATCTCGCGCAGGAGATGCATTACGACCGTTCCGGTCGAGCACTCCGTTTCCAAGACGTAGTTGAGCTTTCCGAAGTGGGCGTTCCCAAGATGGTGATCGACGTCGAGCATATTTTCGCGGCCGACCGGTGGCAAAAAGGTTCCGGCTCGCGAGGAATCGCTCATGTCGCAGAATACGAAGAGCGCGTCCGGCGGCAAGTCGGGCGGGAGCGCCCGCGATACGAACTGGGATTCGGGAAGAAAGCGCAAATTGCGCGGAACCGGGTCTTGTTGAAAATACGCGACCTGCTTCCCGAGCCGCTTGAGCGCCAGGCCGAGTGCCAAACCGGCGCCGAGCGTGTCCCCGTCGGGCTTAACGTGGCTGACCATCACGAACGCCTTGCGCGCGCCGAGTTCGGCAACGACTTGCGCGGTCGACGAGATCGCTTTCGTCTCTTCGATCACGCCGGCCGCTCCCCGGCTGCGTCCCGTAAGGTCTTCGACAACGCGATCGCGCGTTCGGCCGACCGATCTTCGACGAAGACCAGTTCCGGCGTGTGACGCAGATCGATCTTCCGGCCCAATTCGCCGCGCAGGAATCGGCCCGCGTGCCGCAGCGCCTCGAGCGACTGCGCCGCCGCCTGGCGATCGCCGATCACCGAGACGAAAACCTTGCAGTGGCGCAGGTCGTCGGTGACCTCGACGCGCGTCACGGTAACGAACGACAACCGCGGGTCCGCCAGCTCCTGCGAAACCAGCGTCGCCAGAATGCGCTGGATTTCGTGATCGATCTTCGCTAGACGCTGCGGCTTCACGCCCGCACCAATTCGGCCGCGATTTGTTCCATCGCGTACGCTTCGATCACGTCGCCTTCTTTGAGGTCTTGGAACTTGGCAATCTGAATGCCGCATTCGAAGCCCTCGGCGACTTCACGCACGTCGTCTTTGAAGCGGCGAAGCGATTCGACTTCGCCGTCGAAAGCCACCGCCGAGTCGCGAATCACGCGCGCCTTCGAGTGGCGCGCGATCTTTCCGCTGGTGACGTAACACCCGACGATCGTGCCGACCTTACTCACCTTGAAGACCTGGCGAACTTCGGCGCGTCCGAGGGTCACCTCGCGGATAATCGGAGCCAACATTCCGCGCATCGCCTTCTTGAGGTCTTCTTCGATTTCGTAGATGACCTGGTAGAAACGCAAGTCGACGCCTTCGTTTTCGGCCAGTCGTCGCGCCGTCTCGTCCGGCCGGATGTTAAATCCGATCAGCACGGCGTTCGAGGCGCTCGCCAGGTTCACGTCGTTGGGCGAGATCGCGCCGACGCCTCCGTGAATGACCCGAATGTCGACGTCTTCGTTGGACAGCGACTCCATGCGCGCCCGCAGAGCCTCGAGGGAACCCTGGCCATCGGCCTTGATAATGAGGTTGAGCGCCTTCTTGCCTTCGGCCGGCATGGTCATGAAGGTCTCGAGCGAGACGCGCTGCGAACCGGTGGCCGCCATGCGCACGTCGCGCCGGCGAGTGGCTCGCTTCTCGGCGGCTTCGCGGGCGACGCGCTCGTCGCTGACGACCATCAGCGCATCGCCGGCCGACGGAACGTCGGAGAGCCCCATGATCTCGACGGGAATCGATGGCCCCGCCTTTTTGACCTGTTTGCCCTTGTCGTCGATCAGCGCTCGGACCTTGCCGAACGTTCCGCCGACGACGATGATGTCGCCGACCCGCAAGGTACCGTTTTGCACGAGTACGGTAGCAACGGCGCCGCGGCCGCGATCGAGCGCCGATTCGATCACCACGCCGGTTGCGCGGCGATTGCGGTTTGCCCGAAGGTCGCGAATGTCGGCCTCCAGGAGCACCGTGTCGAGCAATCCGCCGATCCCGTCGCCGCTTTTAGCGGAAACGGGCACCATTTCGACGGTTCCACCCCAGTCGACCGGCTGCAGACCTTCTTCGGACAGTTGCTGTTTGACTCGATCGGGTTGGGCGTCGGGCTTGTCCATCTTGTTGATGGCGACGACGATCGGAACGCCGGCGGCCTTGACGTGCGCGATCGCTTCCTTCGTTTGGGGCATGACTCCATCGTCGGCGGCGACGACCAGAATCGCAACGTCGGTGACCTTCGCACCGCGCGCTCGCATGGCCGTGAACGCCTCGTGACCCGGCGTGTCGATAAACGTGATCTTGCGGTCGTGCTGCTCGACGGTGTACGCGCCGATCTTCTGCGTGATTCCGCCGGCTTCGCCGCCGGCAACGTCGGCCCGGCGAATCTTGTCGAGCAGCGACGTCTTCCCGTGGTCGACGTGACCCAAAACCGTCACGACGGGCGCGCGCGCCGTCATCATTTCCGGTTTGTCTTCCTCTTGCTCGACGGTGACTTCTTCGCCGGCTTCTTTGACGACGGCGTTGAAGCCGAACTTCTTCGCCACGGCGATCGCGACGTCGCTCGGTATGTTCTGGTTGATCGTCGCCATCGTTCCGGTCTTGATCAGTTCGGTAATGACGTCTTTTACCGGGACGATCATCGACGTCGCCAGCTCTTGCACGGTGAGCAAATCGGGAATCTCGATCGTCTCGAGCGCTCGCATCGCGGGCGC
>DASXDV010000160.1:0-24718 GCA_036490465.1 Candidatus Tumulicola sp.
CCCGATGAAATCGGCGCGATTGACTACGTCGAGGACGGCACGATTGCGTGGGCGCGACGGTACCCGGCCGATCCATGGCTGGCGAAAGCCCTTTCGCGCTTGGTCACGTTCTACGCCCGGGCGGGAGCGGGCGATACGCCCCGAGCGCTTGCCGCGCTGACGACGCTGGCTTCCAATTTCCCGAATTCGCGCGAGGAAGATCTCGCCTTGCTCGCTCGCTGGAGCACGTTGGCGGTCCCCATGCAGACGATGGTTACCGGTCAGGTCGTTTCGGACTCGACCGGGTCGCCCGTGTCGGGTGCCGTCGTGATGGTCGCGCCGAACCACGAGTCGAGCGACCTCGGTTCTACCCCATTCGCGACCACCGCCAACGACGGTTCCTTTACCGTCGCGAACGTGCCGCTGGCCGCGCCCGAGTACATTCTGGTCGAGCCGCCGCTTGGCAGCGCTTTCGCGGTGTATCACGGAAAGTTCGATCCGGTTGCCGGCAAGGCCGTCGCGGGAATCATCCGGCTCGCCTTTCGCTGACCTCGAACTCCTGCGCGAACAGACCGCGCACGTACTCGAACATGTTGGGATCGATCCGGCGCAGGCGCTCGCGCGTGGCTTTCGGCCAGGCTGATACCGGGTCGTTGATCCCGACGAACGCGCGCAGCGACTCCGCAAAGTACTCGTCGATCCCGGTGGCGGCGTAGGGAGTGACGAAGCTGCGCGCGCTGGTGAAGTTCGCGCGAACGCGCGGATCGATTCCCGACCGGTAAACGCCGCCGCCCAGCGCGCAATCCAGCGCGTGGCCGAATTCGTGGGCGACGGTCATGGGACTGCGTGAGCGCAAATATAGCGCGCGCTCCTCGACGACGAAGAGATCCGCCGGCGGCGCCGGCCAAGCGTCGACGTCGATTCCCGAGCGAGCCAGCGCCGGCGACGCGTCGCGGTACGTCTCTCCGGGCCATAGGAGCGCGACCCGAATCCGGCCGCCGAGCGCGAACGCCAGCGGCGCTGCTCCAAATCGGACGAGCGTGTCGAGGACGGCTCGCTCCACCGGTCGCTTCGGTTCGCTTTCGAAAAGGCGGACGGCGATGGCGGCGGCATCTGCGAACATCGCCGCCATCGTCGCGCGCCTCGATTGCCCGAGCGTGGCGGCGGCGTTTCAGGCTTTTTTCATCTCATGAACGCTTCAGGGTTTCTTCACCCCACGAACCTAGGGTCGTTTCACCATTGCTAATTTCTCAGGAAAGATTGAGGTAGATGAAAATGGTCAATCCACGTGCCAACGCGCGAGTCGTCGCGGCAGCCGCGATCGCCCTAATCGCGGCGAGCGGGTGCGGCGGACGAGGCGACGGCCTGCAACCATCCTCCGGAGCGCAAGTGGGGATGCCGCAGGTCTCGAGAGGAGCCGGGAGCGACGTTTCCGTCCTCAAGCAACTCACAAAACAAGTCGTGATCGGTTCGCTGGCCGATCCCAACAACGGCGCTTCGAATCCGTACGGCCTGGCGGTGGCGCCGGTCAGCGCCGGGAAGCTCACCGCCGGCGATCTCGTCGTCTGTAACTTCAACAGTAAGTCGAACCAACAAGGGAGCGGTAAGTCGATCGTGGCGATTCACCCGAAGCCCGGATCGAAACCCATTCACCTGACGGCCAGTCAGACGGTTCTGGGCTGCGACGCGCTCGCGCTCAGCTCGGACGATACGATCTGGGCGGCCGCGATGGTCGCCAACGACAATCCGGTCATCGGCGCCGACGGAAAACTTCTGGTCAACATCTACGGTAAGCCGTTCAGCCAGCCGTGGGGCCAGATCTTTGCGGCACCCCAAAGCGCGCCGCCCGCCTTCTACGAAACCAACGCGGCCACCGGTACGGTCGTGCGCATCAACCTCGGATCGTCGTTTACCTACGACGTGATTGCGTCGAATTTCCCACGGAATCACGGCGTGGCCGGAACGGCGCTCGCGCCGTCGGGGCTGGCGTACGATGCAAGCAACGATACGCTCTACTTCGTCGACGGAAAGAACGACACGCTCGTCGCGTTCTCCAACGTTTCGAACATCCCGGCCGGCGGAATTCAAGCCAAGAAGAACGGCACGGAGTTCGAAGGCCCCAACGCTTCGGACGCCCGAATCGTCTTCTCCGGTAAGCCGCTCAACGGGCCGATCAGTACGGCGTTACTGCCCAACGGTAACCTCGTCGTCGGCAACACGCTCGATCCCGACGGCAAGAATTTGATGGTCGAAATTGCGACCGACGGTTCGCTGCTCGACGTGCTCAACGTGGACAAAGGGCCGGCGGGATCGATCTTCGGCATGGTTGCTACCGGAACGAGCAACTCGAACACCAAAGTCTATTTCAACGACGACAACGACACCAATCTGCAAGTCCTCGAACACTAGCGAACGGGCGAATGCGCGGTCTTCGCGCCGCGCATTCGCATCCCGTATTGGTGACTACGCTCATTGATTTTAATTAACTCTGCGCAATGTTTTTCATTCGCTCGCACGAAGGGAAGGGGCGCTTATTGGATGGTCGAACGAGGCCGCCCATGCGCTTACAAATACTTCTCGCAGCGGGCTTGGCGACGTTAGTCAGCGCCTGTAATGCGGCAGGAACCACTCAAAGCATGCCGCCGGCGAACGTCGGCCCGGGCGGTATGGGGTTCACGAACGGAGTCGTGCCGGCAGTCGACACGACTTCGGTGTTGAAAACACTGACGAAACAAGAGGTCATCGGATCGACCGTGGATCCGGCCAACGGCGATCAGAATCCGCACGGTTTGTTGTACGTTCCCAGCAAACCGCTCGGCGGCGGTCCGCTCGTCAAAGGCGACCTCGTCGTCTGCAACTACAGCGATTCGGCCAACGTGCAAGGCAACGGAACGACGATCGAATACTTGCCCGGCAAGACCGGATCTTCGCCCAAGAGATTGGTGCAGGATGCCAAGCTCAAAGGCTGTTCGTCGCTGATCAGCAACGCCAGCAGCGGCTACCTCGGTCTCATCTACTCGATGGACTCGGGCACGAAGACCGTCGGCAACGTTTCGCCCAAGGGCAAGCTGAGTAAGACGATTGCGAACAAGGCCATGGTCGAACCGTGGAACAGCGCCTACATGAGCGGGGGCTACGGCTACCCGCCGGGCGACGGGATTCTGATATCGGATCCGTCCAGCGGCAAGCTTCTGCGCATGGACCTCGGCACGATGAAGCCCCAGCCGCCGGTGACCGCCGTCATCTCGGGCTTCGCGACGAACAAGGGCAAGCCGGGCAGCATCCTCGGACCGTCCGGAGTCCTCTACAACCAAAAAACCGATACGATGTTCGTCGTGGACGGTATGAACAACACGGTGTATTCGTTCGCAAAGGTGTACGGTGATTTCGATCAGCCCAACGCGGTCGTCATCGGCGCGAATGGTAAGTCGTTCACCGGACCGCGAGCGAAGGAGGCAAAGGTGCTCTACTCGGGGACGCAACTCAAGTCGCCGATTACGGCTACGCTCCTGCCCAACGGCAACCTCGTGATCGGCAACACGGGTAACAACTCGCTCGTCGAGATCGCGACGAACGGCAAAGTACTCGCGACCAAGAGCGTCGTCAAGGGCGCGAAGGGTGCGATCTTCGGTCTTGCGGCGAGCGGATCGGGCGATTCGAACACCCAAATCTACTTCAACGACGACAACGCCAATAACGTTCAGCTTCTGACCAAATAAATCGCGAGCTCGCGCGGCGAGCGTCTCGGATACTTTTAAAATTAACCCTGCTCAACGTTTTGCAAATCGAATTTTTCGAAGGAAGGGTCGGTTGCGTCGTGGTCGAAGCCGCCGACCATGCGCGTACAATTACTTCTCGCAGCGGGGTTGGCGACGCTCGTCAGCGCCTGTAATGCAGCAGGAACCAGTCAGAGCGTGCCGCCGGCGAACGTGGGCCCGGCCGGCGCGGGCCTCGTAGACGCCCAACCTGCGGTCGACACGACCTCGGTGTTGAAAACGCTCACGAACCAAGAAGTCATCGGATCGACCGTCGATCCAACCAACGGCGATCAGAATCCGCATGGTCTGACCTACGTCAACGTCAAGCCGTACGGCGGCGGACCGATTGCGAAGGGCGACATCGCCGTTTGCAACTACAACGACTCGGCGAACGTGCAAGGCAACGGCACGACGATCGAATACATGCCCGGCAAGCCCGGGTCGTCGCCCAAGACGCTCGTTCAGAACGCGAGTTTAAAAGGCTGCGCTTCCCTGATCAGCAACGCCGGAGACGGTTTCATTGCATCGTTCTACGCGATGGACTCGGGTGCGAAGAACGTCGGCGTGGTTTCGATCAAAGGAAAGTTCAATAAGTCGATTACGAACAAGGCGATCGTAGAGCCTTGGAACAGCACGTACATGCCGACGCTCGGGTACCCGCCGGGCGATGGAATTTTGCTGAGCGATCCGTCGAGCGGCAAGCTCGTCCGGATCGATCTCGGCACGATGAAACCCAAGGCGCCCGTATACTCCGTCATCTCCGGATTCCCGACGAACAAGGGCAAGCCCGGGAGCATCCTCGGTCCGTCCGGCGTGATGTACACGACGAGGAACGAACAGCTCTACGTCGTCGACGGCGCGAACAATACGGTGTATTCGTTCATCCATGCCTACGACGACTTGAATCAGGCCAACTCGATCGTCATCGGCGCGGACGGCAAGTCGTTCAGCGGCCCGCGAGCCAAAGACGCGAAGGTCCTCTACTCTGGAGGGCAGCTGAAGTCGCCGATTACGGCCTCGCTCCTGCCCAACGGCAACATGGTGATCGGGAACACGGCCAACAACTTACTCGTCGAAATCGCATCCAACGGCAAGGTCCTGGCGACCAAGAAGGTCGACAAGGGCAAGGCGGGCGCGATCTTCGGGATCGTGGCGATCGGATCGAGCGATTCGAACACGCAGATCTACTTCAACGACGATAACGCGAATAACGTCCAACTCCTGACCAAGTAAACCCGGGATGGCGGTCGTGCGCGGGAGGCACGACGCGGATCCCGATCCGGTCGCGCGTGCGGCCGTCGGTGGCTTCAATGGTCCAGTTACCCAGTCGAACGGGTAGAAAAGCGGTTCCGCTCGCGTCGAGCGGGACCGCTTTTCCATTAACGCGCCAACGAACGACGCCGCCGCCATCGACCGCTCGCAGCGCGAGTTGCTGCTCGCGAGCCTGCAGCGCGTTGCTCGCCGCATTCGCCACGAAGACGTCGCCGTCGCGCGGAAAGACGATCCGCAGGCTCGCAGTCCGGGCATCGCGCGGCTGGAGCGCGAGCCATGGATCGTATTCTGGGCCGAGCCGCAACGGCGCGGTCCGATTCACGAACGCCAAGTCGGACGGGCGCACCCACTCTCGCACGACCGCCGGACAATCCGGTCGCGGCGCGTGCCCGGTGATCGCACAGACGCTCGCGCGCACGTAGCCGTGCGGCAGATCGAACTCCGGCGGATCCGAGCGCTCGTTGAGATGCAGCATGATCCGGTTCCACAACGGTCCCGCTCCGGTGACGCCGGAGACGCCGCGCATCGGCGTGCCGTCGAAGTTTCCGACCCAGACTCCGACCGTGTAGTCGCGCGTATACCCGACGGTCCACGTATCGCGAAAGTCCGACGACGTACCGGTCTTCACCGCCGCGGGAAACGGCATCTCGAGAACGGAGTGCACGCCGAACGACTTCGCACGCGCGTGTGGGTCGGCGAGCATGTCGGTGATCAGCTGCCAAACGGCCGGGTCGCCGATTTGCGCGGCCGGCGGCGACGCGCCGTCCAGAAGGTGCAAACGCACCGCCGATCCAGCCCGAGCCAGCGTAGCATACGCTCCCACCAACTCCCACAAGCTGACCTCGCCGCTGCCTAACGTTAGTCCGAGCCCGTAATACGACGGCGGCCGGTCGAGATGCGCGAATCCCAACGCATGGAGCCGGTCGAGCAACTCGCCCACCCCGAGCGCCGACAGCACGCGCACCGCGGGGACGTTCAGCGAGTTGGCGAGCGCGTACCGCACCCGCACCGGACCGCTAAAGCGGCCGCTGTAATCGGCCGGCTGGTAAAGCTTGCCGCCCGGAAGAGCGTAGGCGGCGGGAACGTCGGGCAAAATCGTCGTCGAATGAATCGTCCCGCGTTCGAGCGCCAGTTGATAGGTAAACGGCTTGAGGGACGAGCCGGGCTGGCGCAGCGCGGCGACCCCGTCGTTGCGCCCGAGCGCTTCGTCGGAGAAGTAGTCGGGCGATCCGACGTAGGCCAGGACCGCGCCCGAGCGGTTGTCGACGACCAATGCGGCCGCATCGGTGACGTGATAGTTTTGCAGCGCGGCGACGACGTCGCGCGCCTGGGTCTGTACGAAACGCTGGAGCGCGCGGTCGATGGTCGTGCGCACCCGCCCCTGGCCCGGCGGCAGTTGACGGTAGAGTGCGAAGAGCGCGTGCGCCGCGTCGCCGATGCCGGTGTCGTGCCGCCGAACGTGCAGCGTCTCGGAGAAGGCTCGGTCGGCGCGCGCGCGAGAGACTTCGCGCAATGCGACCATGCGAGCCAGCACGTAACGTTGGCGCACCCGCAGAGCGGCCCACGCCACGTCGGGCGAAAGGCGCGCCGGATCGTTCGGAATCGCGGCCAACAACGACGCCTGCGCCAAATCGAGATCGCTCGCCGGTTCGCCGAAATACGTGCGGGCCGCAGCCTCGACGCCGTAGAGATTTCCGCCCATCGGCACGCGGTTGACGTAAGCCGTCAAAATCGCGTCCTTGCTGGAACGGATCGCAATGCGTTGCGCGACCGCGATTTGTATCAGCTTGCCCCGCAGCGTGCTCGGAGCCGGATGAAGCAGCCGCGCGAGCTGCATCTCGATGGTCGAACCGCCGCTGCGCGCTTGCCCGAAGACGGCGTAGTCGCGCGCCGCGCGCGCTAACGCAAGCACGTCGATCGCGCCGTGACGATCGAAGCGCGCGTCCTCCGCGGCGACGATGGCCTCGAGAAATTCCGGCGAGACGCCCTCGAGGGGCACGGCAACGGCGTGCGACGAGTCGGCGGCCAACACCGTCCCGAGCGGGAGGCCCGTCCGATCGGTGAACGTCACCGCGCCGCGGCGCGCGGGCAGCGACGCGACGTCGATGCCGCCGGCATAGGCCGCTGCGATTGCGGCCAAGACGAGCGCGCAAGGCGCAAGCGCAAAGAGTTTCACGAGTCTGAAGGTAAAGGTACGACGGCGGGGCGCGCGTTGCTGCCGGTCCCCGGAGGAGTTGCGTTGCGCCGGCTGGGCATGCTCGTGGCGATTTGGGGTGCGATCGTGGCCGGCGCGTGTTCCACGCCGGCGCCGGCGCCGGTCAAACTCGCGCCCGTGGCCGCCGTCGCGAAGCCGTCGCTGCCGCCTTGGATTGCGTCGGTCTCCCCGGTTGGCAGCGCGCAATCCCTCGCCCAAGTGCGGGTCATCTTCGCTCGGCCCGTCGCCAAGGTCGAAGCACTCTCCGGCGACGGCCCGCGTGCGGTACTGGACGATATCGCGATGGATCCCCCGCTCAAAGGGCACTTCGTGGTGCTCACGCCGCGGATGGTCGGTTTCGTCGCCGAGCAGGCCCTTCCAGTCGGTGCGCGCGTCCGCGTCACGCTGCGCGCCGGTCTGCGCGATCTGGCCGGCGACGCGCTCGGCAGCGACCTCGCATGGACGTTCGAAACGCAAGCCTTGACGTTTACCGGGCTGCCCTCGAATCGCCCGACCGACGACGGAACGCCGGCTCCGGTCGGGCTGCGTCTGAAAATTCCGGTTACGGCCAACGCGGCCGTGGATCCGGATTCGCTGGCGTCGCACGCGACGCTCGTTTCAGGCGGCGAGCGCGTTGCGCTCGCGGTAACGCTCGAAACCCAGCCGACGCCATTCCCGGGCAGCGGCGCCGCCGAACTCTTCGATCCGTCTCTGAAGACGTGGGTGTACGATCTCACGCCCCAAAGCGATCTGCACGTTGCCCGATCGTACTCGTTGGAGATCGCGCCGGGCGTGGAACCCAGCTACGGCAACGTCGCCTCGGCGGCAACCTTCAGCGGCCAAATCCACACCTACGACGCGCTGGCGATCGTCTCGACGCCGGTCCCGAGTCCGAATAGCGGCGACGGACGATTTGCCGGCGGCGATCCGGCGATCGCGTTCGACAATCCCCTCGATCCGAAGTCGCTTGCGGGTGCGGTCAGCGTTTCGCCTCTCCCCGCCAAAGTCAAAGCGTTGACGACGCTCTCCGACGACGCGACCACGATCGCGTTGGATCCGTACGCCCTCGATCCCAACGCAACCTATAGGATCACGATCGCGCCGACCGTCAAAGACGTTTTCGGACAAACGCTCGGTCAGGCTCGGACCGTGACCGTGCGAACGGGCGACTTCGCGCCCGGCGCCTGGGCGCCCAGCGGCACCAGCGTTATTCCCGGCGGACTGGACGTGGCGCTGAACTTCTACGCCACCAATCTTCCCGGCAATCGCTATCAAGCCGCCTACGCGCGCGTGTCGCCCCTGCGGCTCTTCAACTATCCCGATCCGTTGACCGACCTTCCCGCTTACGCCGGCTGGCCGCAGCGGACGCTGGCCGGCGCACGCCGCAACGTGCAGAGCGTCGTGCGGGTTCCGCTGCAAGCGCAGTTGGGCGGGGCATTCGGCGCGATCGCTTACGGATTTCGCACCGGCCTGGACGCGTCCGATGCGTCGCCCAGTCTCGTGGGCCTCGCGCAACTCACGAATCTCGGCGCGTTCGCCGAATTCTTCCCCCAGCGCGGCAGCGTCTTCGTGCAGCACCTCAGCGACGGCGCACCCGCCGCCGGCGTGCTGGTGACGCTGTATCGCAACGTCTCGAGCCCGAGCGGCTCTCCGGCGCCGGTGACCTGCGCAAATACCCAAACGGGCCCCGACGGGATCGCGAACTTTGGCGGCGTCGATCTGGAACGGTGTTACGCGGGCGCCGCGCAGGATCAGGGTCCGACGGTCGGCGTCGTGGCGGCCGAAGGAGGCGATGCCACCGTGCTGACGCTGGCGGGCTACAGCGGCCTCTACCGGTTTTCGGTCGCCCCAGGATGGTCGAGCGGGGCGCCGCTCTCGCGCGGAACGGTGTTCAGCGATCGCCAAATGTATCAGCCGGGCGAACGCGGCGAGATCACGGGCGTCGCGTACTACGCCAGCGGCACGCGGATCGTGGCCGATGCCGGCGCGACGTATCGGGTCACGCTCACCGACCCGAGCAACGGCGTCAAGCAGCTGCCCAGCGTCAAAACCGATGCATACGGAATCTTTTCCCTGCCGATCGCGTTCTCGCCCCAACAGGCGCTCGGATATTACACGATCGATGCGAAAGGCTCCAGCGGAAACGAGATCACCGGCTCGTTGCGCGTGGCCGAGTTTAAGCCGCCGAACTTCAAGCTGACGGTCGACTTGAGCGCGCCGTCGGCGACCGCCGGCGGGAACGTCCACGCCGCCGCCGCCGCCGCGTATCTCTTCGGCGCGCCGCTGCAAACCGGCAACCTGCATGCGTACGTCACGCGCGAGGCGGCGACCGTCGCGCCCAAGGGTTGGGACGACTTCTGGTTCGGGCGGCAGTGGTTCTGGCCGGATCAGACGCCTTCGTTCGACACCGACGTGCTTCAGAAGGACGTACCGTTGGACGCGCAGGGGAAAGCCGCTCTCGACGTCGCGGTGCCCGCCGACCTCCCGTTCCCGATGACGTACACGGTGGATATGGAAGCCACCGACGTTTCGAATCTCTCGGTCGCCGATTCGCAAACCTTCCTCGCGCTGCCGGCGGACGCCGCGATCGGCCTCGCGTCCGACGTCGTCGGCACGGCCGGCAAACCGATGCCGATTCGGATGATCGTCACCGATGCGGGCGGCCACGCGCTGGCGGGCCGGGCGGTCCACCTCGAGCTGCAGAAGATGACCTACACGTCGGCCACGCAACAAATCGAAGGCGGCGAAAGCGCCCAACAGGCGGTCGAGTACCAAACCGTTGCCAGTGCGGATTCGACGTCGGGCGATAAGGCGGTCAGCGTCAATCTCACGCCGGCGGATGCCGGGCCGTATCGCGTGCGCGCCAATTTTGCGGGCGTCAAGAGCGATGCGAGCGCGACCGACGTGCAAGTCTTCGCCTTCGGTCCGGGCGAGGCAGACTGGGGCGCGTCGGATCCGACGGTCGTGACGATCCAACTCGACAAGAAGTCGTACGCGGTCGGCGACACGGCCACCGCGCTGATCGCGTCGCCGTTCGAGCGCAGCGACGTGTATCTGGCGGTCGTTCGCGGCGACGCGCTCTATCGCACGACGCTGCACGACGTCCGCGGAGCCGCGCGCGCGTCGTTCAAGATTTTGCCGGGCATGCTGCCGAACGCGGCGGTTCAAGCGGTCGTGGTGCGGCGCGGTCCGGCCCTCACGTCGCTCAAGCCCGGATCGCTCGATTCGCTGGCGCGCACGGGGATGGCCGCATTCGACGTGAGCGTTGCGGACCGCTATCTCAAACTCGGGATCGCGCCCAAGGCGGCAACCGTCGCGCCCGGCGGCTCGCAGCGCGTCGACTTCGCGTTGACGAGCAAGGGCGGCGCCTCGGCCCCGGGCGAGATCGTTGCGATGGTGGTCAACGATGCCATTCTGCAGCTATCGGGATACCGGCCGCCGGATCTGGTGGCGACGGTGTTCGCCGACCAGCCGATCTCGGAAATGCTTGGCGACAGTCGCGACGGAGTCGTCCTCAAAACGCAGACGCCGCCGGTCGAAAAGGGCTTCGGCTACGGCGGCGGTTACTTGGCCGGCGCGGCCGGCACGCGCGTGCGCCAGCAGTTTCTGCCGATGGCGTACTACGGCGTCGTCAAGACCGATCCGAGCGGTAAGGCGAGCGTCACGTTCAAGTTACCCGACGATCTCACGACCTGGCGCGTGATGGCGGTCGCGGTCGGCAACGGGAACGCCCACTTTGCGACGTCGGATGCGACTTTCATTGCGACGTTGCCGCTGATCGCCAACCCGTTGCTTCCGCAGTTTGCCCGCACCGGCGACACGTTCGATGCCGGCGTCGCGCTGTCGAACCAAACCGGCTCGGGCGGCGCGCTAGACCTCGTGATGAAACTCACCGGGTCGTTGGCCTATGCGAGCGGCGATCCGCACGCGCAGACGTCGACGCAGCAAGCCGCCACCGGCACGCAGGCTTTCCGCTTTCCGGTTACCGCGGGAACGCCCGCGCCGACCAGCGTGAGCGCTTCGGCCGCGCTCGGTTCCAACCGCGATGCGTTTGAGGTGCCGTTCGCCGTGACCCAAAACGCGACCACCGAGTCGACGATCGAAAGCGGCGCGGCGACGGCTTCGACCGTGCAGATCCCGATCGACGCCTCCGCCGGCGGTCGCGTCCAAATCACCCTTGCCAACTCGGTCGTGCCGCAGTTCGCGGTGGCGTCGAGCGCGACCATGGCGCAGGACGGCCTGCCGCTGGCCGACGAGACCGCGGCGCGTTTGACGATCGCGGCGGCATTAAAGGGACTGCAGGCGCCCTACCGCCTCAAGCTCGACTTCGATCCGGCCGCGGATGCGACTAAAAATCTCGCGCTGCTGCTCGCGTTCCAGCGCGGCGACGGCGGCTTTGGCGAAACGTTGGGCGCGCGTGAAAGCGATCCGTTCGCGAGCGCGTACGCGCTCGATGCGCTGGCGTTCGCGCGCGATCGCGGCATCGCCGGCGGTGCGCCGGCAATCGCGCGCGCGCGCATTTTTGCCGCGGTCACGCTCGCCAATCCGGGTCGTTTCAAATGGTGCGCGAACGATCCGGCGTGCAAAGCGCGATTGCGGTTCGAGCAGCTTTGGGCGCTGGCGCAAATCGGGGATCGGCGAACGGATTTTCTGGGCGACGTGGTCGCCCGCGCGGACGGCTTCGACAGTGCGACGCAGATTCGGCTAGCGCGCTATTTGCTCCAGACACCCGGCTGGCAAGGTCAAGGTGCGACGATGGCCGATCGGCTCGCGCAGACGCTCTACGTGACCGGACGCTATGCCACCGCTAACGTTGCGACGGCGTGGGGTTGGATGGGATCGCTGGTCGACGCGCAGTCCCAAATGCTGCAGCTGCTGATGCAACGGCGCGCGCCGGCCGAACAGCTCGACGGTGCGGTGCGCGCGCTGGTCGCGCAGCAATGCCGCTGCGGCTGGCCGACGCCGGACGGTACGGCGGCGGCGTTGACGGCGCTGACGGCGTACGCGCGCCAGGAGCGGCTCGGACCGGCGACGGCGAGCGTGACCGCCGGTAACGCGCAACTCGCCGGCGCGAGCTTCGGCGCAACTGCGTCGTCACAGACCTTCGCGTTTCCGGCTTCTGCGCTGCACGGCAGCTCGAGCATCGACGTGCGCGCTACCCGGGGGACCGTTCATTACACCTTGCTCTACACGTATCCGGTCCGCGACGACGCTCCGGGCCAACTGGCGGCTTTCCGCGTCGAACGCCGCATCACGGCGCCCGGTTCGACGGCGCCGCCGTTGGCCGCGATGGATCTCACACCGGCCCCGGCGCTGGAAGTCGCGGCGGGTAACGTGTTCGATGTCGGGGTGCGCGTGATCGTGGACCATCCGGTCGACCGGTTGGCGCTCGAGGATCCGTTGCCGGCCGGATTCGAAGCGGTCGACACGACGTTCCGCACGACCCTCAAAACCCTCGTTCCGCAAAGCGACAGCTGGGAGATCGACACGCAGCAGATCTATCGCGACCGGGTAGTGGCGTACGCCGCTCATCTCGGTCCGGGCGTGTACGAGGTGCACTACCTCGTTCGTTCGGTCACGCCGGGGACGTTCAAGTGGCCGGGCGCCCGAGCGTATCTCACCGACGCGCCCGAGCAGTTTGGACGCAGCGCCGCAGCGACGCTGCGCGTTTCGCGTTAGCGTTTGCCGATGATGCGTTGCGTGCTGGCGGCGACCGACGGATCGGCGGCGTCGCTCCGGGCCGTCGAGACGGCGATCGAACTGGTGCGTTCGTTCGGTCCGGACGCGCGGCTGCACGTCGCGACCGTCCTCGACTACGCCGACGTGCCGGGGACGATGGGTAAGCATCCGCCCGGCGTACCGGATTTGCTTGCCGAACTGGCCGACGCCGCGCTCGCGCAAGCGGCCGGTGCCGTTGCCACCGCGGGCGTTACGGCCGAAATGCACCGGCTTTCCGGCGACGTCGTCGACGCGTTGCTGGCCTGCGCCGCGCGGATCGGCGCCGACCTGGTGGTCGCCGGCTTTCACGGGCGCAACCGGATCGCCCGGCTGGTGATCGGCAGCGTTTCCGGCCGCTTGGTGCGTTCGTCGGCCGTTCCCGTGGTCGTGGTGGCGAGGCGTGCGCCCGCGGAAACCGAAACCCCGCCGGTACGATGAGCACCTATCGAGCCCCACTGCGCGACATGCAGTTCGCGTTGCGCGAACTCGCCGGCGTGGAGGACGTCGCCAAACTTCCGGGTTGCGAGGCAACGCTCGACGTTCTCGATCCGATCCTCGAAGAAGCGGCGGCGTTTGCCGCCGGCGTGCTCGATCCGCTCAATCGCGTTGCGGACCAAGAGGGGTGCACCTGGAACGACGGCCGCGTTACGACGCCCACGGGCTTTAAGGAAGCCTATCGGAAGTTCGCCGACGCGGGTTGGATCGGGCTGCCCGTGCCGGAGGAATACGGCGGTCAAGGATTGCCGCAGATTCTGCTCGGCCCGACGCTGGAAATGTGGAACGCGGCCAACATCGGGTTCGCCAACGGCCCGCTGCTCAATCAAGGCGCGATCGAGGCGATCGAGTTGAAGGGTTCCGACGACCAGAAGCGCCGGTACATTCCTAATCTCGTATCGGGAAAGTGGACCGGCACGATGTGCCTGACCGAACCGCAGGCCGGTTCGGATCTCGCGCAAGTGCGAACGAAGGCGGTTCCCGACGGCGACCGCTACCGTCTCACCGGACAGAAAATTTTCATCACCTTCGGCGAGCACGACATGGCGGAGAACATCGTACACCTGGTGCTCGCGCGCCTTCCGGATGCGCCCGAAGGCACCAAGGGCATCTCGCTCTTCATCGTGCCGAAGTTCCTGGTCAACGACGACGGCACGTTGGGTCCGGCGAACGAAGTGGTCTGCACCGGAATCGAGCACAAACTCGGGATTAACGGCAATCCCACCTGCACGATGAGCATCGGCGAAGGCGCCAACGGCGCGCTCGGCGAGTTGGTCGGCGAACCGCATCGCGGTCTCGAGTATATGTTCGTGATGATGAACGCGGCCCGATTTTCAGTTGGCGTCCAAGGCATCGGACTCGCCGATCGCGCCTATCAGAGCGCGCTGGAATACGCGCTGGAACGCGTGCAGGGCCGCGATTTGAAGCCGGGCGCTCCCAAGACGCCCGAAACGATCGTCAAACATCCCGACGTGCGCCGGATGTTGATGTGGCAAAAGGCGACGATCGAGGCGATGCGGGCGCTCGCGTACGTAACGGCCGCCTCGCTCGACTTTTCCCTGCGCGATCCCGACGAAAAGGCGCGCAAGCAGCACCGGGCCTTCGTCGAACTGATGATTCCGGTGGTAAAAGGCTGGTGCACCGAGAGCGCCGTCGACCTGTGCTCGACCGCCCTCCAAGTCTTCGGCGGTATGGGCTACGTCGAAGAAACCGGCATCGCGCAACAGTATCGCGACGTCCGAATCGTCACGATCTACGAAGGGACGACCGGAATCCAGGCGCTCGACCTGATCGGACGCAAGCTGATCCGCGACATGGGTGCGACCGCAACCGCGGTCGGGGCGATGATGGCGGCCGTGGCGAAGGCCTGTGAGGCGAGCGAAAACGCCGATGTGAAGACGATTGGATCGGCCCTTGCGACGGCGCTGCGCTCGCTCGACGAAACCTCGCAGTGGATCGGGATGAACGCGATGTCGGATCTGCACGCCGCGTTTGCGTGCGGGGTGCCGTATCTCAAGCTGTGGGGCGTGGTCGCCGGCGGCTGGCAAATGGCGCGCGCCGCCCAAATTTCCGCCGAGAAAATTGCGGCGGGCGACCCCGAAGCCGAGTTCTATCGCGCGAAGCTGGCGACGGCGAAGTTTTACGCGACCCACGTGCTGTCGCAGAGCGCCTGGTTCGCGCGCCAGATCGTCGACGGTTCCACCAGCGTGATGGGCCTGACCGAGGAACAGCTCGTTCTCGATCGCAAAAGCCCCGTGACGGCGTAGCGATGCCCGTTCTCAGCCGCCGCGCCGACGCCGGCAACGGGCGCAGCGTGGCCGTGCTGACGCTCGATAATCCGCCGGTCAACGCGCTCTCGTTCGCGTTTTCGGAACTGCTCGTGACGGCCCTCGTGCAAGCCGAGAACGACCCCGGGGTAGTCGCGATCGTGTTGACCGGCAACGGCGCAATCTTCAGCGGAGGCGCCGACGTCAACGATTTCAACGGCGAGCCCGCCCCCGGCGCAAAGACGGTTCGCGACGCGATCGCGGCGGTCGAACGCAGCGCGAAGACGTACGTGGCGGCGATCGACGGGAATGCGCTGGGCGGTGGTTTGGAACTTGCGCTCGCCTGCGACTACCGCGTCGCGGCGCGCGGCGCGAAAGTCGGGCTACCCGAAATCAAACTCGGCTTGATTCCGGGCGCCGGCGGCACGCAGCGGCTGCCGCGGCTGATCGGCGCGCAGGCAGCGCTGGAGTTCGCACTCAAGGGCAACAGCCACGCGGCTGCCGAGGCCGCTGCACTCGGCATCCTCGACGAAATCGTCGACGGCGACATGGTCGAAGCGGCGGTCACACTGGCGGCCAAGAACGCCGGCGAAAAGCGGCGCCTATCGGAACGTCGCGCGTTCATCGGGACGGGCATCTCGCCGCAGGCCGGACCGTTCGTCGTATCGCAGGCGCACAAGCTGGTGCCGCCCGAAGATCGCGGCGGCTTCGCCGCCCACAAAGTCATCGACGCGATCGAGGCGGCCGTGGAGTTGCCGTTTGCGTTCGGGATCGCGCGCGAAGCGCGGCTGTTCGAAGAGCTGGTCCGTTCCGCGCCGTCGGCGGCGTTGCGGCACTTGTTCTTCGCGCAGCGCGAGCTGAATAAGATTCCCGGCCTTGCGCCGGCCGAACCGCTGGAGATTCGGACGGCCGGCGTGATCGGGGCCGGAACGATGGGGAGTGGAATCGCAATCGCGTTCGCGCAAGCCGGAATCCCGGTTACGGTCGTCGATCCCAACGACGACGCCGTGGCCAAAGCGCGGCAAACCGTCATGGGGATGTTCGCCTATCAAGTGCACAAAGGCCGGCTCACCCAAGAAGAAGCTTGGACGCGGGGCCGGTCGATTACGTTTACCGACGACTGGAACGAACTGGCCGGCGCCAACGTCGTGGTCGAGGCCGTGTTCGAAGACCTCTCGATCAAGCAGGACGTTTTTCGCAAGCTCGATGGGATCGCAAAACCGCAGGCCGTTCTCGCCACCAACACGTCGACGCTCGATGTCGACGCGATCGCCGCCGTCACCGCACGTCCCGAGATGGTCGCCGGCCTGCATTTCTTCGTCCCGGCCAACATCATGCCGCTGCTCGAAATCGTGCGCGCAAAGGCGACCTCGCCGCAAACGATTGCAACCGCGTTCAAACTGGGCAAAACGCTGCGCAAGACGGCCGTGCTCTCGGCCAACGCGTTCGGATTCATCGGCAATCGCATGATCTTCGACTACGCGGCCGAGGCGCTCGCACTGGCCGAAGAAGGGGTCGCGCCGTGGCGAGTGGATGCGGTCATGAAGGCGTTCGGCTTTCCGATGGGACCGTTTGCGATGTCGGATCTTTCCGGGCTCGAGGTCGCGTGGCACATCACGAAAGCGCGCGATCCGCAGGAACGCGGGCGAACCGGCGTGCTCGAGCAGCTCGTCGAGCGCGGCCGTTTGGGGCAGAAGACGCTGGCCGGATATTTCAAATACGATCCGGCGGTCGGCAAAGGGCGCGAGCCGATCGTCGACCCGGAGGTCGAAACGCTCTTCGCGCAAGCGGCGCGGGAAGCGGGGATCGCGCCGCGCAATCCCGCGGACGACGAAATTCGCGACCGGCTGCTGTACGCGTTGATCAATCGGGGGGCGTACTTGCTCGCCGACGGCGTGGCTTTGCGACCGGGCGACATCGACATCGTCTACGTCTACGGCTACGGGTTCCCGGCGCATGAGGGCGGCCCGATGTGGTACGCCGACGCGATCGGCGTGTCGAAAGTCTACGCCGCTATCGAGCGGTTCCGTGCGTCGCTGGGCGCGCGCTGGACGCCCGCGCCGCTGCTGGCGGAGCTTGCGGCCGCCAGCGGGACCTTCGCCGAGCACGGCCGCATCGCGCCGGAGCTGGCTCGTGCCTGAAGCCGCGATCGTGTCGGCGGCGCGCACGCCGATCGGCCGCGCTTTCCGCGGCGCGTTCAACCAAACCCCGGGCGCGACGCTCGCCGGACACGCCGTCCGGCACGCGATCGAGCGCGCCGGCGTCGAACCGGCGGACGTCGACGAAGTCGTGATTGGAGCCGGACTTCCCGAGGGCGCGACCGGCAACAACATCGGGCGCACTGCGGCGCTGCGCGCGGGCTGCCCGGTGGGCGTTGCGGGCCAAACCGTCAGCCGCTACTGTGCGTCGGGGCTCGACGCGATCGCGGCCGCCGCCAAACGCGTGATCGCCGACGGGGCGCGATTCGTCGTCGCGGGCGGCGTCGAATCCATCAGCATGGTGCAGAACCACGTCAATCTCGAGTTCTATACCGAAGAGTGGCTCCTGCGCCATACACCGGACATTTATATGCCGATGCTCTACACCGCCGACAACGTGGCGAAAAAGTACGCGGTGTCGCGCGAGCGTCAGGACGAGTACGCGCTGCAAAGCCAACAACGCACCGCCGCGGCCCAGGCGGCCGGCCGATTCGATGCCGAAATCGTCGTGCTGCCGTCGTGGAGATTCGTGCAAGACAAGAACACCGGCGCGGTCGCGGAAGAAGCCGTCGTCCTGGCCAAAGACGAAGGCAATCGTCCCGAGACGACACTCGAAGCGCTCGGCAAACTTCCGGGCGCGGTCCCCGGCATCAAAGATACGACCATTACCGCGGGCAATAGTTCGCAGCTCTCCGACGGCGCGGCCGCCGTCATGGTGATGGACCCGCAACTCGCTCGCGAGCGCGGCTTAACGCCGTTGGGAATTTATCGCGGCTTTGCGGTGGCCGGCTGCGAACCCGGAGAAATGGGAATCGGACCGATTTACGCGGTGCCGAAACTGCTCGCCCAACACGACTTGACGGTCGACGATATCGGGTTGTGGGAGTTGAACGAGGCGTTTGCGGTTCAGACCGTCTACTGTCGCGACGTGCTCGGAATTCCGAACGACCGTTTCAACGTCGACGGCGGTGCGATCTCGATCGGCCACCCGTACGGCATGAGCGGCGCACGCATGACGATGCACGCCCTCATCGAGGGCCGGCGGCGCGGCGTCAAACACGTGGTCGTCACGATGTGCGTCGGCGGCGGAATGGGCGCCGCCGCCCTCTTCGACGTCAGCTAACAACCCCGTCATCCCGAGCGAAGCCCTTGTCGTCCTGAGCGCTTCGACTGCGCAGCCTTGGCGCTCCGCTCAGCACAAGCTCCGCACCGAAGGTGCGCAGTCGCACCCTGTCATCCTGAGCGGAGCGCCGCAGGCGCGCAGTCGAAGGACAGTTTTGCTCGACGCGCTCCCTCGACTGCGTTCGCTTTACTCACTCCGCTCGGGATGACAGAGCTGCAGCGCTTAGCCAGACCTCGTTCTAAAAAGCGCCGCAGGCGCGCAGTCGCACCTGTCATCCCGAGCGCTTCGACTGCGCGCCTTCGGCGCTCCGCTCAGCACAAGCTCCGCACCGAAGGTGCGCAATCGCACCTGTCATCCTGAGCGGAGCGCCGCAGGCGCGCAGTCGAAGGACAGTTTTGCTCGGCGCGCTCCCTCGACTGCGTTCGCTTCGCTCACTCCGCTCGGGATGACAGGGCTGCAGCGCTTGGCCAGACCTTGTTCTGAAAAGCACCGAAGGTGCGTAGTCGAGGGACAGTTTTACTCGACGCGCTCCCTCGACTGCGTTCGCTTCGCTCACTCCGCTCGGGATGACAGGGCTGCCACCCGTACGCCACGACCGCCGCGCGCACGATGATGCATGCCCTGATCGAGGGCCGCGCCGCCGCTCGCTTCGATGTTGGCTAGCAGCACCGAGGTTCGATCGGCATAAAGGAATTGCGCCTAAGCCGTGACGAGTATAAGTGCTTATGAAATCAGGAGGGATTCAAGGGTCCGTCGATCGGCGTCGCCAAGGCGGAAAGGCTCTGCGCGGATCTTGCCGTCGCTCCCGGCACGGCGAATGGAAGCCCCGTCCGAAGACGATCGATCCGATCGAGTGGATCGAGCAATCCAATGAAGACCGAATCGCCGCCTGGTTCCGGTGCGCTACAGCCGGATGGCACAGTCGGCGTTGCACTTCTTTCGGGGAACGGCGATCATTCAGGCGCGCGACTTGGCGGATTCACCGGCGTCGGGTCCCACCGTTCAGCTGTGCGGAGATTGCCACCTCTCGAACTTTGGCGCATTCGCCACGCCGGAACGATCCCTGGTTTTCGATATCAACGACTTCGACGAAACGTTCCCCGGGCCGTGGGAATGGGACGTCAAGCGTTTGGTCGCGAGTTTCGTCGTTGCGGCGCGGTATCGTGGGTTTTCTTCAAACCGGGCCGAAAGTGCGGCGCGTTCGGCCATACGCTCGTATCGCATGCGGATGTCGGCATACGCCTCTCTCGGCGTTCTCGAAATGTGGTACGAGCAAATTCGCGTTGACGATCTCATGGCGTACTTCAAAGACGACAGCGCCTTCCTCCAGCGCCTGACGCGCGCTCGCAAGAAAGCTCTGTCGCGGACGTCGGAAGCCGTCTTTCCAAAGCTAACGACCGTAATAAACGGGCGCGTGCAGATCGTCGACGACCCGCCACTGATCTACCACTTTCAGCAAGGGATGGAAGGATTCGAAAAATGGCGCGCGGCGATTTTCAAGAACTATCTCAAATCGCTGTCGGCCGACCGGCGTCAACTGTTCGAGCGCTTCCGATTCCAGGACAATGCCATCAAGGTGGTTGGCGTCGGGAGCGTGGGTACCCGGCGCTTCGTGAGCCTGCTGCTCGCAGGCGATACAGATCCGCTCCTTTTGCAAATCAAGGAAGCTCGTCGCTCGGTGCTCGAGCCATCCGACGGTCCAAGCCGCTTCGAAAATCAAGGCGAACGCGTGGTTACCGGACAGCGGCTAATGCAATCGGCAAGCGATATTTTTCTGGGCTGGGCCACGCTAGGCAAGCATGACGTTTACGCTCGACAGCTTCGCGATATGAAAGTCTCCGCGGAGATCGAATCGACTGACGCAGAGGCGCTGGAAGCGTACGCGGAAATCTGTGGTTGGGCCTTGGCTCGAGCCCATGCCAAAGCCGGCGATGCAGCGACTATCTCGGGATATTTGGGATCGAACGCTCAGATCGACGACGCAATGGTTCGATACGCGGTCGCCTATGCAGACCAGGTGGATAGTGACTTCGCGGAGTTTCAAAGTGCGATTCGTTCGGGTCGACTCAAAACCGAAGCCGACGTACGACCCTCAGCTCTCGACCTCGGCCTGTAGCGTCACTCGCGCGCTCCGGCGCTCGTCGCTCGCCACCCGTCATCCCAAGCGCCACACTTGTCATCCCGAGCGGAGCACTTGTCATCCCGAGCGGAGCACCGAAGGTGCGTAGTCGAGGGAGCGTTGTTGCTGTAGCCGCTCCCTCGACTGCGGCGCTACGCGCCTCCGCTCGGGATGACAGGGACTGCGTTCGCTTCGCGCGGGATGACAGGGGACTGCGTTCGCTTCGCGCGGGATGAGAAGGCGCGCGCATGCCGGCATTTGTCATCCCGAGCGGAGCACCGAAGGTGCGTAGTCGAGGGGGCGTTGCTGCTGTAGGCGCTCCCTCGACTACGGCGCTACGCGCCTCCGCTCGGGATGACAGGAGACTGCGTTCGCTTCGCTCCGAAGCTTGTGCTGAGCGGAGCGCCGTCAGGCGCGTAGTCGAAGTGCGCGGGATGACAGGGGAAAAGGGCTGCGGCGCAGCGCGCCGCAGCCCTGGGATGACAGGGGCTCTGTTTATGGGTTGGGGCGGGGGTGGACGGCTACTCCGGCTGGGTTGGCGACGCTGATCGATTCGTATGGGCTGGTGGCGCCTTTTTTGAAACCGGCGACGGATCCGGGATAGTGGAGGCTGTTGCCGATGAAGAGGCGCCCGCTCGCGCCGAACGCGATGCTATACGGCCCTTGTAGACCGCTGGTGATCGTTGCAAACGCGGACGTTTGCCCGAGATGGAATCCGAGTGCCGTGTTGTTTTGATCGTTGGCTACCCAGAGATCGTTGTTGCGGTCGATCGCAACCCCGGTCGGATCGCTGAGTCCATTCAGGCCGAGGTCGGTGGGCGTCGTCGAGCCTTTGGTTACCTTCCAAACTTTGTTTGCGATCGCGTCGCCGACGTAGAGATTTCCGTTCTTGTCGAGCGCCAGTCCGACCGGAAGATCGAATCCGTTGATCTGCGCTTTCGGACTGGACTTGCCTTTGGTGTAGACGAGCACGTAACACTGACCGGCGTAGGCGCCGCTCGTGACGTACACGGTACCGGTCTTGCCGACCGCGATGCCGTTGGGAAAGACGAGCATTCCGCCCGAGAGGGTTACGCTCGGACTGGTTTGTCCGAGCGGGTACTCGGTAACGGAGCTGTTGCCGTTGTTGGCGACGTACAGCGTTCCTTGTTTGTCGACCGCATCGTTGACCGGAAGGTCGATGCCCGAAGTAATGCTGCCGTCTTGGGTCGGGTTTTTCTGATTGGCGGGAAATAGCCGGATCATGTCGCTGTCGATGTCGGAGACGAACAGCGTCGGCTTCGTCTTGGCGGCCCGCTCGTAGCCGGGACCGCGGGCGGCGCGGCTGGCCGCGATATGCGCGGCCGTCAGACCGAAACGCACGTCGGCGCGAACCGACGCGGTGATCTGCCGCCCCTGCGGCAGCGACTGGAGGACCGGCGGCGGCGACGTCGCCGAACATGCTGCCAGCACCAACGCCGACAGCGAACCAAAGACCCACGTGCGCGACGAATACATGATTTCACCCTCCTTGGAGGTGCGGTTACGCCCGTCGGCGGCGGCGTCCTGTTCGGCCCTGGCGCCGCGTGCAGACGATTGGGCCGGCGAGCGCGAAACGTTTGCGGGCATGAAGCGGCCATTTTCGACCGGATCGAACCGTATCGAGGCGTTTAGCGACGGCGTCATCGCCGTGCTGATCACGATTATGGTGCTCGATTTGAGGGCGCCGATCGGGACGGACCTCGGATCTCTGCACTCGATTCTTCCGACGCTGGTCGCCTACGTGCTGAGCTTCGTGTTCCTCGGCATCTACTGGAACAACCATCATCACATGCTGCGAGCGACCCGTGGCATCGACGGGCTGGCGATGTGGGCAAACCTGCACCTGCTCTTTTGGCTGTCGCTCGTGCCCTTCACGACGAGCTGGCTGGGGCGCAATCCGACCGCCGCCGTACCGACGGCGCTCTACGGTTTCGTGCTGTTCATGGATGCGATTGCCTACACGGTGCTGCAAACCGCGCTGCTGCGGCTCAACGGAGCGGATTCACCGTTTGCGCGCGCGGTCGAAACCGACTGGAAAGTCAAAATCTCGCCGATTCTCTACGTTCTGGCGATCGGGCTTGCGTTTTGGGTGCCGGCGGTTTCGGACGGCGTCTTCGTGCTGGTCGCGGCGCTTTGGTTCGTTCCCGACCGCCGCTTCGAACCGGTAATCGCGAACCGGGAGTAGCCAGGGGCGTTCGCGGACGCGATGGCGCCCCTGGCATTCGATCCGCTGCGAGCGGGTTTACCCGGTTTTCGCAGAGTACGCGATACAATATCCGTTTGGACTGATCGTCCCCTCGACGATCTTGCAAGACCCGTTCGCCGTCGCGCTTTTACCCGCGATGTAGAACGTGCAGTTCGAACACTTCTTACTGCCGTTAGGTTTGCTTTGATATTTATATTGCGCTTGCGATCCTTTGGCTAGGGCTGGCGCCGTCGCACTCGCAAGGAGCGCGGCGAACGCCGGAAGGGCCACCGCGCGCTGAACGAATTCCCCGCGCGTGAAACCCTTTTCGGAGTCAGTCATGAGAAGCAACCTCCGAGTAAAAGGATACGCATTGGCGCTGGAATTGGCCTTTCGCGCTTGCGGGCCCGGCACTTTTGGGGTTTAATTGGCGCAGGAGAGGGCGCGTTGATGCGAACCAAGGAAACCGCGGGCTTGCTCGTCTGTGCGCTGTTAGCGGCGTCGGCGCTCGCCCCCGCGCGTGCGGCCGCCCTCGGCGCCGGCGTCCCTACCGCCGGCTCCGTTTCGGCGCCGAGCGTCGCGCGCTTGAGCGTGATTGCCGATGGAACGGTCTCCATCACCCATGGTGCCGACGCCACGAAGGTAGACGCAACGGTCAACGCCCCGTTACTAGCGGGCGACGGGTTCGCGACGACGGGTGCGGATGTGCGCGCGGAGATCCAACTCGACGGGCTCACGATTTTGAGGCTCGGTCCCGGCGTTCGCGGCCGGATCGCGAGCAACGACGTCCGCACGCGCGTGATCGAAATCGATGCCGGTCTGGTCGAGTTGGCGTTGTTACGCGGAAGCGACACGGCGACCGAAATCGTTACGCCCGCCCTGACCGTGCGCACGCGCTACGCGGGAAATTATCGCGTAAACGTGACCGCCGATGGATCCACGACGGTGGCCGCGCGCAGCGGTCAAACCGACGCCATCACGCCGTCGAAGACCTACACGCTGGTCGCCGGCCAGACGCTCGAAGCGCCCGCCGGCGCGGCGGTCGCGATCCGTTCCAGCGTCGCGCGCGACCCGTTCGACGAGTTTAACGATGCGCGCGATCGGACGCTGCTGGCGGCACTCGACGGCGATTCGCACTTGCCGGCGAGCATCGCCGGGTACGACGACTTGAACGCCTACGGTCAGTGGACCGACGTCGCGTCCTACGGCGAAGCTTGGGTTCCCAAGCAGGACGCGAATTGGGCGCCGTATCGGGACGGGCAGTGGACCGATACGAGCGGCTACGGTATGACGTGGGTCGGCAGCGAGCCGTGGGGATGGGTTCCTTACCACTACGGGCGCTGGTTTTTCGTGCGCCGCTTTGGCTGGTGCTGGTATCCTCCACGCTTCACGACGCTGCCGATCTGGGCGCCCGGTTTGGTCGGATTCTTTGGCTCCGGCTACGGCCCGTTCGGCTATTCGACCCTCGGCTGGGTCCCGCTGGCGCCCTTTGAAACGTACTATCCCTGGTATCCGTGGCAGTGGTACGCGTTCCGCGGACAAGCCGTTCGTAGTCACCCGGCTCCGCCGAAGCGGATGCAGCCCCTCGCCACCGCCTTCCGGAACGCGCGCTTCGGCGGCGCTTCGGTCCTCGGCGCCGCGGCGTGGCACGCTGGGAACTTCGCGCATCCGGCCGCGGTCGATTCGACGCGCCTATCGACGGTGACGCTGGTTCGCGGGCACCTGCCGATGCTGCCGGATCGTCCGCTCGCCCCGGCGTCGACGCGATCCGCGCTCACGGAAATGTCCGCGCAACCGTCGTGGCAATCGGAGTTCCAGCACGCGGCCTCGATTCTCACGCTGCCGGGCTTGCCCGCGTTGCCGGCCCAAAGCGTGCCGATCCGCGCGACC
>DASXDV010000006.1:0-2413 GCA_036490465.1 Candidatus Tumulicola sp.
TTTGAGGTCACGATGAACGATGTATCAAACGGCGCCCATGCCGTTAGTTCCTCGCGCCAGCGAGAGGACGATGCAATATCGCTGGCAACAAACGCACGAACCGAGGAACTGAGTGGGCTGGAAAGTGTCAGGTTCCAGCCCCCTCAGGGGTCTATTCCGGATAGCGAGATGCCGGAGTGGCTGCTTTGAGTAGCGCGCTTGCCGTGCGCCCCGACTGGGTCGATCTCTCTGATCTGCCCGCGGGCGTTGACCCGTTTGCCACCGCCGTATCCCGGACCGCACTGACGATTCCGCAATGGCTCTCCGTGCGCCGTACGGGCGTCGCGGCATCCGAGATCGCGACCGTGCTTGGCGAGAGCAGCTTTAAGACGCCATATGCGCTTTTCATGGAAAAAACCGGCGAATGGGAGCCCGACGACCTTTCCGATAACGAGGCCGTCGAAATCGGGATCGACCTCGAAGAGTATTGCGGCCGCAAGTTCGCCGAGCGCACGGGGCGCAAGGTCCGCCGAGACAACTTCCTTCGCCGATGCGCCGAGCATCCGTTCCTCATCGCCGACGTGGACTTCGACGTCGTCGCCGAGGATGGCCAAGCGCCGGAGATCGCCGAGTGCAAGACGTCGCTCGGACGTGCGGCTTTCACCGATCTTTGGGGTGATGGGCCGTCTGACGTCCCGAACTCCTACGCGCTGCAAGTCATGCAGCAGCTCGTCGTGAAGGGCCGCAAGCGCGGTTGGATTCCCGCGCTGCTCGCCGGCCCACGCGTCAAAGTCTACGTCGTCGAGTACCGCGCCGACCTGGCCGACATTATCGTCGAAGCCGCACGCGAGTTCTATCAGCGCCTAATCGACCGCAACCCGCCGCCGGTGACGTCGCTCGCCGACGCCAAGCGCGCCTTCCCGACGTCGCGCGCAATCGAAGTGCAGGCTAGCGCTGAGATCGCCGGGGCTGTTGCTGAACTCGTCGCCGCTAAGGCCGTCGAGAAGTCCGACAAAGCGCGCGTCGAGGAACTGCAAGGGAAGATCGCCGGCTTCATGGCCGATGGCGACACCCTCATGCTCGGCCGCACACGGCTTCTCACTTACAAAAACGTCGAGCGCTCGGGCTACACCGTTGCGCCGTCAACTACACGGCAGTTTCGCCTCTCTGGCGCCACTGCTAACCCGCGTCCGTTTCGCCCGCGTGGCGACAAGGAGTAGACGTACATGAGTACCACTGCCGCAGATCGGCCGCAAAACGGCTCTGCGCTCGTCCCCACCGCCAATAACCCCTTCGAGGAGCGCTCGCTCCGGCCAGCCCAAAATGCGGCAGCCGAGGCGCTAACCCAGCGCGAGATCGCCGAGATTCAAGCGGCCATGGTCATCGCGCAGCGCTTCCCTCGTAACGAGCGCGATCGCATGGACGCGATCCTCAACGCCTTTACCCGCGTCGAGCTTTGCGAGAAGGCGATGTACGAATACGCCCGCGGCGGCACCGATATCTCGGGGCTCTCCATCCGCGCAGCCGAAGCGATCGCGCAGCAGTGGGGAAACATCCAGTTCGGCATCCGCGAGCTTGAGCAGCGCGGCGGTCACAGCACCGTCCAATCGTACGCCTGGGACCTGCAAACCAACGTCCGCGAAGAGCGACAGTTCCACGTCGAGCACGTGCGCTCTACCAAGGCCCGGACGTACCGCGTCGAGGACCCGCGCGACATTTACGAGATGGTCGCAAACCAGGGCGCCCGCCGGCTGCGGTCCTGCATCTTGGCGATTATCCCGATCGACGTGCAGCGTTCCGTCGAAAAGCAAGTCGAACTGACGCTGACCAACAAGATCAGCGTGACGCCGGAGCGCGTTGCCAATCTCATCGAAATGCTCGGCGAGTACGGCGTTAGCAAGCGCGCGATCGAGAACCTGATTCAACGTAGCCTCGAATCGATCACGCCGCTGCAAATGCTCCGCCTTGGGCGGATCTATACGGCTCTCAAAGATGGCGTTGGCTCGATCGGCGACTACTTCGAGATCGAAGCGCCGGCAGACGCAACGCCGGGCCAGTCCCGCGCCGATGCGCTCGCGGAGAAGCTCAAGCAGAAGAAGGCTGAAGCCGCGGCTGCCGCGCCGGCCGACGAAGAGAAGGTCGCGCCCGCCGAGACGATCGACGACAAGTCCGTTCGCGCCGAGCTGCGGACGAAGATCGCCAAGCTTTGGGAGCACCTTCCGCTCAAAAAACGCGAGGCTATTCTCAAAGGAGAACACCCGCAGAATAACTCGATAGTCGATCTCTCGACCGACCAACTCATCGAGTTCCACGATATGCTCCCCGAGCTGCTGGCGCAAGGCGAAGAAGAGTGAGTATCGACGAGGCGACGTTCGTGATCTTTGATGTGGAGAGCACGGGGCTCGATCCAGACAAAGACGAGGTAGTGGAAGTT
>DASXDV010000043.1:0-6335 GCA_036490465.1 Candidatus Tumulicola sp.
CCCTCAAACGGCTTCGCCAACGTGCAAAGTTACGCCGCCTACTACGAGCGCGTCGCCCCGATCGTCGCATCGTTCGGGGTGCCGGTCATTACGAGCGGCACGTCGGGGAAGGATCTGCCCTGGACCGCTACTCTGGCCGCCATCCTGCGCGCCGGCACGCCGCGCGCTCCGGTTAGCGGCTACGGTTTTCATCCGTACGGGATTGCGCCCGAGAACATGGCCCAAGCGACCTTCGAAGTGCGTCGCGTCGCCGGAACGCCGGCGGGCGAATCACCTCCGCCCGCGTACGTCACCGAGATCGCGCAAGAGCGCGCCGCCGACCTCTACGCGACGATCGTCGACTTGGCTCGCGCGACGCCGACGATGACGTTGTACGAGTACCTGCCGCAGCCCGGCGAAGATCCCAAATACGGATTGAAGAACAACCCTGCGCTCTACCACGCCGTGCTGCGCGCTTGGGTTACGCTCCACCCCGGCGGGTAGTCGGCGCCTAACCGGTCTCTCGCGGCAGACTTACGGCGACGGCGACGGGGAAGGGGACGGACGCCCGCCTCGGCCGCCCGGTCCGAATCCGCCATTAGGACGCAAGAAGTACAAGCCAAGGGTGGGCGTGTAGTTCAATTCCGGAACCATTTTTCCGTCGAATCCGTGTTTGCGGATTTCGTCGGCCGTCGTGGCGGCGACGCGTCCGCACTGGAGCAGCGCTCCGAGCACGCTCGGATCGGCTGGATCCAGTTCGTACCACGTCCCGCCGCCGGCCGTGTGCGCAGAGATCGTCCAGTTGGCGGTCTTCGCGCCACTGGCAAAGTGCGACTCTAGTTCGCCCAACGCTTGAACCGCGAGGTTCCGAGCGTCGCCCGTACACGCACCGCCGGCGGGCCGGACGGCGAACGGCGTTTTCGGCGGCGCGCTCGGAAGGACGTAAACCCGAAACGACTCCTGCCCCGGCTGCTGCTGACGAGCGACGAAGTACAAGCCGACCGCCGGCATAAAGTTTAGTTGGGGTACTAAGAACAGCGTGCTCTGAGGCGCGTACAGTTTGCGCGAGGTAACGTCGTCGGCGCGCGCCACATGCAGTGCGAAACAGCCCGCCAGGGTGCGAACCCGTCCGCTGCCCTTCGGGACGATCGTCAGGGCGTACGTACTGCCGAGTCCGTGATACGTCACGCTCGCATCGGAAAGCACCGGCGCGGCCATCGTTGCCGGATATCCGGCCGGCGTCTTCGCCGCTTCGATTCGCGCGGCAAACGCCGTGAGTTCGCCCGAGAGCGTTTGCGCCTGGGCCGCATCGGCGGCGCTGCATCGTTGGGCGTCGGTCGCGACGGCGAATGGATCTTGCGGCGGCTGCGAGGGCAGCGGCGAAAACAAATTACGGAAGCCGCCCCCACCGGGCGCGCCTCCCGACGTCCTCTCGCCCGGCGGTCCGCCGGGGCCCGCGCCGCGCGCGCGCGGCAGATTGAACGCGCTACCCGTTTGGGAGGCCACCGCTCCCGGCCCGAGCTTCACGCCGTAAGTTACCGAATACGATCGGGGCGCGAGCGGCCGGGCGATCGTCGGAATCGTATATCCCGCCAGCGTTTGATAGGCCACCGCGTTGGCCGGCGTTGCAAAAATTCCGCCGTAGGTGTTGGTAATGTTGCTGGCGGCAAAGGTCAACGTTCCGCGACTGAGCGAGGCGCTGACCCCCGCATCGAACGTCGTATACGGCGGGAGATTGTTGGGATTGTTGCGTCCCGTGTATTGAGCGTCGGCCAGCCACTCGAGCGACGAACGCGGCGCCTTGTAGTCGAACACAACGCCCGCTCGCTGCAGCGGTTGGTTCGGCAGCTGCAGTCCGGAAATCGTAATCGAATAGGGGTCGGTGAAGAATGGGGAGTTCGAATACGCCGTGGAGACCGTTAAGTTGTAGAACGGCTGTACGACGAGGTTGCCGAGGGTTGCGTACGCGCTAAGTTCGGCGCCCTCGTAGACGCGCTTGACGCCTCCAGTCGGCGTCGAGAAGTACAGTTGCTGGGGTCCAAACGGCGTGCCGGACTTAAGATTGCAGCCGGCGGCGGAATCGTACAGCTGTTGCACCTGTTGGAGATAGCCGAGCGGAAGGAGATTTTCGGAGGCCAGGACCGATCCGTTCACCATTACCGGCAGCAAAACGCCGGCCTGAGATTGGTGGTAGAGCTGCAGCGAAACGTTCCCGCCACGCACCGTGTGCGTATATCCAAGACGGTACGAAATCGAGGAACTCGGTCCGGGTTCGTCTCCCGGCGCGCTGCCGAAAGCCGTATCGAGCCGCGGGTCGCCAACGCACGTGAACCGCAGCGAAGCCGGATCGCTGAGGATCTGGGATCGCCCCGCCGTCGCCGCTACGCCGCCGATCGCGTACGATGCGCTAAATGTGTCGGCCAGGGTAGGCCGCCAGGTTGCGGCGAGACTGCCGAGCCCGGTAATCCCGCCGGACCCGGTTGCCGTACTCACGCCGAGCGACTCCGCCAGCGTCAGTTTGTCGCTGGAGTGAATCGTATCGGTCACGCTCAACGCGTCGTAAGCCGTATTGAAGGATCCGCCATAATAGGGGATCGACTCGACGACCAGCGGCGAGGTCACGTTTTGGGACGTCGAACCGTACGCTTGGACCGAAATCGTGTGCCGCTGTTTGGCCGGCAACGTCGCGTTCACCGAAAACCCGTTCGTGCGGGCAAGATTTGAAAAGCCATTGGGAGCCGGACTCGGTTCCGGAATTGGGCCGGCCCCGACGTCGACGAAACGGTCGATCTCGTCCAGATCGTTCGTCGAGGTCGAGGAGTACACCGAGGCCTGTAGCTCGGTGGCGCCGAGCAAAGCGTTGTCGGTCAGCGCGTAGAGTTGGACGCTGCCGTTGTCGGTATTGTTTGGTCCGTACCCACACGGCAACGCTGGCGGCGCGCCTTGACGTAAGCAGACGATGTCGCTATTCCGAGCGGAATTCAGGAACGTCCCCGTGATCGCTTGCGAATCGCCGAACTCGTAACGCAGCTTGAGCAGGTTTCCGGAATACGTGCTGTCGCCGTCGTGATTATATGCCAGGCCGCTGGCATCGAGATAATACTCGCCGTCGACCAGACTCGGCACGGCCCGATAAACGGTTTGGACGGCCAACCCGAGTTTGCCGATCGACCCACTCTCGGCCAACGAGTAGTTGTATTTGCCGTTGCTTCCGACCGAGCTTGCGACTTGCGACATCCAGCTCAGGGTCGGCTGCAAGGTCGTGAAGTTGACCGAACCTCCTAGGCCCCCCAGCTGGGCACCCGTGTGAACCGACGCCCCTTGAAACAGATCGGTGGCGAACCCGCGCAGATTGCCGGCGCTTCCAGGCGCATTGAGCGGGATGCCGTCGAGGGTCAGGGCCGTCTGACTTGGATCGTGCCCTTCCAGCGAAATCGTCTGGGTGGCATCGCTGTCATCGCTGCTGGTGGTGACGCTCACCCCCGAAAGCTTGTTCAGCGCTCCCGCTAAGTCGTCGGAGAGACGACGCTGGGGAGAGTTTTGGTCGATGCTGGTCGACGAAATGGTCGCCGACGCCTTTACGCTGACCGAACCGATGACTTTGAGCCCGCCGGTGTCGTCGACGAGCGCGACGTCGACGGTGACGATTCGGCCGTCGATCACCTCGAATTGCGCCGAAGTCAGACTCTGGTAGCCTCGTTTGATGACCCGAGCGCGGTAGATGCCGTCGGGTACTTCGGTGAAGGTGACCTTGCCGTTGGTTCCGGTTAACTCCGAGGTAATCACCGCGCCGTCGAGCAGAACGCGCGCGAGGCCGATCGGCTGCTTGCTGTTCGCGTCCGTGACGACGATGTGGATCTCGCCCGAATCCGTCTGCGCGGCGACCGGCAAAGCCCCCAGCGCGAGAACGGCCGCTATGAGCGCGCCAAAAATCCGTCGCATTGTCTCGACCGATTGTATGCGAGGCGAGCTAAACGGGCGCTGTGAACCGAGCGCTGCATCGGAGGTCAATCGTTAGATCGTGATTGTAACCGCGGTTCCGTGGCCTGGCGCGCTGTCGATAGCGATGTCGCCCCCCGCACGCTCGACGGCGCGCTTGGCAATGGCCAGACCCAGTCCGGTTCCCGCGATCTCGCCGCGCTCGTCGCCGCGATAAAACCGTTCGAAGGCATGAACCCGCTCCGACTCGGACATACCCGGCCCCTCGTCGCGGACGGCGATGACGGAGCGACCGTTGTTGCGGCGAGCGGCCAGATGAATGGGCGCGTCGGGAGCATACTTCAGCGCATTTTCGATGATGTTCCAGATCGCTTCGCCGAGTTCGCTGCGATCGGCATCGATCGTCTCGACCCCCTCGACGCTATAGTCGATCACCCGCCGGTCGTCCAACCGGCGTGCGGCCTCACACTGATTGCGCAAGAATTCGCCGACGTCGATGCGTTCGACCCGCGGCTTGGCCTCAGAGTCGAGCCGAGCCAGGCGCATGAGCCGGTCGATTAGGCTGCGCATGTGCTCCTTCTCGATCGACATGGTCGAGAGGATTTGGCGCGCGATCTTTGGCTCTTCGATCGCCCCGCGACGAAGCACGTCGATGTAACCGCCGATCACGGTCAGGGGCGTTCGCAACTCGTGAGACGCGTCGGCGGCAAACTGGCGCATACGGTCTTCGGCGACCCGGCGATCGGCCATCGCGGAGGCGACGCTGGCCGCCGCGTCGTTGTAGGCTTCCGTCAGCGACGCGACCTCATCGCCGCCCTGCATGATGAACCGGCGCTGGGTATAGTCGCCGTTTGCCAGAGCGAGCAGCGAGCTGCTGACCTCGTCGATCGGCTTGAGCGCCTGCGCGGCGAACCATCGTCCTACGAGCCACGAGCACAACATCGCGCCAATCGCAATTCCCAAGACGATCCGCCAATACGGTACGAGGGATACGAGCAGCAAGAGCTGCGAAGGCACGAACGCCACGTAACCGCCCTCGACCGGTGCCAGCGGCAGCGGATCCAGACGCGTTGGATCGGGCGGCGGGCCGCCCGGCGGCGGGCGCAGCGGGGTGCGTGGAATGTAATGCTCGATTCCGCCGAGCGCGAGAATTCGATCGAGGACTTTGGGGCGCAGCGTCTTGTCGCCGGCCAGATAGCGTCCGTTGCGATCGAACACGGTCACGCGTAGACCGATGCCGCTGAGCGCGGCCACGATCTCGGGCGCACCCTGGGCGAGCGTGATGCCTTCGCGATGATAGCGATCGGCCAAGATCCGGGCTTCTTCGTGCTTGGCGACGACGACGTCGCGAGTGAATCCCGACAGCTCCTCTACCAAGGAAATCGACGAGGCGAGAATCACGATGAGGACCGTTACGCCCAGCAGCACCGCATACAGTGCGGACAGGCGGGATGCGAGTTTCACCCAAGCCGTCCCGTACTACTGGGAGAGGCCGTAGCCAACACCTCGGACGGTGCGGATAAACGAACCCGGTTCGCCCGGACGGTCAATTTTCGCACGCAAATAGGAAATGTAGGTTTCGACGATGTTAGGCCCCCCCTCGAAGTCGTGGCCCCAGACGATCTCCAAAAGATGGTCCTTGCTGAAGACCCGCCGAGGCTCGCGCAGGAAGACTTCCAACAGATCGAACTCACGCTGGGTGAATTCGAGCGGGTCCTTCCCGCGCCATGCTTCACGCGTCGCCGGATTGATCGCAAGATCGCGCCAGCGCAACACGTTCTCTTCGATTAGCTGCGGCCGGCGCAGCTTGGCCTGCAGACGAGCGATCAACTCTTCGAAGACGAATGGTTTGACGAGGTAGTCATCGGCGCCCGAACTCAGGGATCGAACTTTGTCGTCGGTCCCGCCCTTGGCAGTAAGCATCAGGATCGGCGCCTGGGTTATCTCGCGGAGTCTCGGGAGCAGTGTGATGCCGTCAACCTTGGGCATCATAATGTCCAGAACGATCAGCTCCGGGTCAAACACCTTGACGAGCTCTAGGGCGGACACCCCGTCGATGGCGGTCCGAACTTCGTATCCTTCGCGAGAGAGGCCAAGCTCTAGCATCTCCCGGACCATGCGATCGTCATCGATGACCGCGACGCGGGCGTTGGGCATTAATTCCATTTGTACGTTGCATCGTCCGTTCTCACCCTTGGAGGCGGCTGAACCCAGAGGTCGCCGGGCGGCTAAGCGGCTCGAAAAGGCGAGTGCCAGCGCGAAAATCGCTGGCAGAGATCAGCGCCGCTTGCTCGATGCTTTCGAGGGGATGGGTAAGCAGCCGGACGTTCGCTGCCGCCAGCTCGGCCAACATTTCGGGAAGCGGCAGCCAACGCGCAAACAAATGGATTTCGGAGGCGCCGGTGGCCTCGCGCAGG
>DASXDV010000069.1:0-2264 GCA_036490465.1 Candidatus Tumulicola sp.
CTTTGCGGCCAACGAAGCCAGCGTAGCGGCTGAGCCGGGGCTCAAGGTTATTCAACAAAGCTTTTAGCGGACACAGATAGAGAACCGACAGGCCGGTCCAGCTTTGGGTTGCCGCGCGTGAGAGCAGAGGCAAAAACGCCGCTTCGGTCTTTCCGCCCGCTGTCGGCGCAAGAAGGAGCACATCCTCGCCGGCGTGGATCGGAGCAATTGCCTCCATCTGGGTCGGACGGAGATCATCCCATCCCAGTGTGTTGACGATGTGGTATCGAATAGCCGGATGAAGCTGCTCGAACGCGCTCACGTCTCTAGTTCGACATCATCGACCGAAGCTGCGCTCGCGCTAGCGCGCTCCGCAACGGACATCTCCCTTTCATCAATGGTTGGCGCGTAGTGTCGCCGTGGGTCGAAGTCTGAAAACTGGTCCACTCTATCGAGAACATCCGCGACAAGCTTCTTTAGGAATATGCGAGGCGCCACGCCAGCGCGACCGCCGAGCCGTCCTGCGACCGCCCGCGCAAGGTCTTCAAGATAGGCGTCATCGACGATCCCACGGACGCGAGCTTCCTGCGTCGCTTGCTCGGCGAAGAGGTCACGCACCCGAGCGCCGACTTGCACCAGCGCATTCAGATCGAAACCCGGAAGCCTGATTTGAACCGCCCGCGGGTTATCGAACCGCGGGTCGGTGGCAAAGTCAGTGTGGATACGTTGCGCCAGTGGGGGGAGCCGCTGGACGCCCTGAGGCCCATCGAAAAAGGCGGACGTTCCCGTAACAAGCAGGAACAGCCCCGGGTACCGACCGGAGTCCATTTCGTCGAGGAGCTGCCGGAGAGCGTTGAGGCCCTTCTCTCGCGTGTCGGCGCGCATTCGTTGCAACGTCTCAACTTCGTCGAGCACAAGAACCAATCCTGGTCGCCCAGAGTCCCGAAGGATGGTCAGTAGTCCAGCCAGAAAGTGCATGGCACCGAATGGATCGAGATCGCCCTTAACACCAGCCGCGCGCTTTGCCGCGGCAGCAACGTTCGGCTGACCGCCTAGCCAAGCGATCAATCCTTCCGCTAACGCCGCATCGTCGGCGAGGAGTGCGCGCCGATATGCGCGCAATACTGCGGAAAAGGCCGGAGCCGTGCGAGCGATCCCCGACAGCCTCTGCTCGACCAGCGCATCCGTCGCAGCGAGCAGCCCGTCAGTGTCGCTAGAATCGATGCGGCCTGACGCGAGCACATCCTCTTCAAGCGTGTAAAACCACGCGTCAACAACCGATCGTAATGCGCCGTCCGGTGTATCGGCAGTCGCGAGGCGCTCGGCGAGGCGACGATACACGGTCTCCCATCGATGCAAAGGCGTTTCCGTCTCGGAAACTTGCACCTCGCTTGTCGCAAAGCCGCCTGCAGCGCGGGCGCGCTCTTGAAGCCAGCGAGCAAAGAATGTCTTGCCGCTCCCATATTCGCCACGAACCGCCTTGAAGCCCCCCCGGCCAAGGGCAACGGCTGCGAGGTCGGCGTCAATCGCGGTTTCGAATTTTTCCATGCCTACCGCGAACGCAGCGAGACCATCTCGCGGCACCGTCCCTCGGCGAAGCGCATCGAGTATCTCGGCGCGTCGTTGTGGGCCGGTCATGGCCCACCCCCGATCTCGAACTGCAGCCGCAGAAGCCGAGCATCCAAGACGACCTCGTCGGCGGTCGCGTCGATTGAGAGAACCTGTGCCTGATCGACGTTGAGCACGCGTCTCGCCGCGTTAACGAGGCCGGAGGCACGGAAGGCCGGCAACCGCAGTGCCTGCGCCAGCGCAGTTCGTGAAAGTCGCCCGCCGCGCGCTGCAAGAGCAGCGACGAGCGCTCGTACGACCGGATCCTCCGGCGCACCGCGTCCCGCAAGCCCGCGCTGGGCCTTGTAAGTCGTCGATGCTAGGAGAGCATCTATCCAGGCATCCGCTGCTGGTGTTACCTCGAACAGGCTGATTTGCTTTGTATCGCGACGGCGGCCGGGCGATGCGGGTGTAACGCTGGGTGCTTCGCCCTCGCCCCACCAAGCAGGTTGAGCGGGAGGTGCCTCAACCCAATTTCGCGGCGCCCCCCCACTGGTCAAGACCACGAGAGGCACCAAAACTTCTTGAGGGCTTACACCACCATGATAGCCACTGCGTTTTGAGGCGTAACGAAGTCGTTCGCTCCATGCCAACACCGCCACCCGTGTCCCATCAGGAGACAGCACGCGACCGTCCCGCATCTCAATCTCGCCGTCGCGTGCTCGCCCGCCGGATCG
>DASXDV010000079.1:0-19735 GCA_036490465.1 Candidatus Tumulicola sp.
GACTCTGAGAACAGCGTGCTTCCGGACGGGCGTTTCGTCGTCGGGCAGAAGCTTACCAAACAAGACGGTGCGTTGAACCCGGCGACCATGACGTGGACGAAGCTCGGACACACCGGAAAATCCGATTTCAACTCGGAGGAAGGCTGGACGCTGCTCCCCGACGGCACCGTCCTGACGGCCGACGTGAAGAACGCGCCGAATTCGGAACGCTACAACCCGGCGACCGGGCATTGGGTCAGCGCGGGATCGACCAAGGTCGACCTGCACTCGCCGTCGCCGTACAGTCAGTGCCTGCAGTACGGACCCAAGCCCAAAGATTGTTACTTACCGCCCGGTGAGATCGGACCCGCGATTCTGCGCCCGGACGGCACCGTGTTTGCGACCGGTTCTTCGTCGGGACCCAGCGGTTTCGGCACGGGGCACACGGCGGTCTATAAGATTTCCGGCAGCGGCGGATCGTGGTCGGTCGGGCCGGATTTTCCCAACGGTGATAACGCCGGCGACTCGTTCGCGGTGCTTCTTCCCAGCGGCAACGTGCTCGTGTTCGGGCTGACCGGATCGCTTTACGAGTTCGACGGAACGAAGTTCACGACGACCGGTCAGGCATTCGGCGCTCCGCTGCTCCTGCCGACGGGCCAAGTTCTGGTCTTAGGTTACTCCAACGTCCAACTCTATACCGGCGCCGGGCAACCGAAAGCGTCGTGGGCTCCGGCGATCAAGACGTCGCCCGCGAAAGTCACGCGAGGCCACAGTTACAAGATCTCGGGAACTCAGTTCAACGGTTTGTCGCAAGCGATGGCTTTCGGTGACGAATTCCAAAACGCCACCAACTACCCGCTGGTGCGCATCACCAACAATGCGAGCGGCCACGTGTTCTACGCGCGAACGCACGACCACAGCTCGATGGGCGTGGCCACCGGTTCGCTGATCGTGTCGACGCACTTCGACGTTCCGTCGTCCATGGAAACCGGCGCCAGCACGCTGCAAGTCGTCGCTAACGGTATCGCATCGGTCGCCGTAAAGGTGATGGTGAAGTAGCCGTCATGCGCGCGTTGCGGTGCTTCGGACTCGTCGCCGCATGTGCGGCCGGCGGGCTGGCGGGGTGCGTTGCCGGCGGTGGCGCGCCCTCCGTCGAGCCGCCGGCGGGCGTCCCGAACGTCGCGACGCGCGTAGCGGCGGGCCTGCGTCGCCCACACTACATGCCCACCTTCGGATCCGCGCGGCCGTTCGTGCGGCCGGATAACTTCTTGACCTATGGCGGCGGTCCGGTGCTCGTCAAACCGAAAATGTATCTGACCTTATGGGGTTACGAGGCGGCCGGCGATCCGGAGCGCGTCGCGAAGCTCCTCCAACGGTATGGAGCGCACGTCGGCGCAAGCGCGTACGATAATATCTACACGCAGTACTACGAAGTCTCCGGCGGCAAAACGATCCATATCGCAAACCCGTCCAATCAGTTCGGCGGGGTTTGGAACGACGATTCAACGATTCCGAAGGCGCCGACGGACGAGCAGGTTGCCGCCGAGGCGCTTCGCGCGGTCAAGCATTTCGGCTACGATCCGAACGGGTCGTACGTCGTTGCGACGGCCCACAACCATAGCACTTCGGGATTCGGGACGAGCTTCTGCGGCTACCACAGCTCGACGCAGTACAAGAAACGGAACGTCTCGTACACCAACTTGCCGTACGTTCCCGATGCCGGCGCTGCCTGCGGAGCCAACGCTATCGGTCCCGCTCCGGGCCAAAGCGGCAAAACCGAAGGCGTGACGATCGTCGAAGGGCACGAGTACGCCGAGACCGTCACCGACCCGATGCCGTTCTCGGGCTGGAATAGCGTGCAGGGCGAAATTGCCGACATGTGCGGCGTGCTGGATATCGAGAACGATCCGTTCGGAACCAAACACTACGCGTCGCAGGCCGAGTTCAGCGATGCGACCCAATCCTGCGTACATCACTACCCCTAGCGGGCGATTAGAGAGGTTCACGTGTTTTACCGTCGCGCCATCCTTTACGCTGCAGCGGGGGCGGCGCTCGCGGCGTGCTCCTCGCATGCCAGCCCCGCCGTCGTTCCGGCCTCGCGGCAGTACGTTGCGGGCTCGATTGGCTCCGGTGCCGGAAAGATCGACCACGTCGTCTTTATCATTCAAGAGAATCGCAGCTTCGACAACCTCTTTCAAGGATATCCGGGAGCCGATACCGTCTCGAGCGGCAAAAACTCCAAAGGCGAAACGATCGCCCTAAAGCCGGTCGGCCTTGCCACCCAGTACATTATCGATCACTCGCACGCCGCGATGTTCTCGGCGTGCAACGCTCCTAAAGGAAAGCTCCGGGGGACGCACTGCCGGATGGACGGCTTCGATAACGAAGAAGCGTTCGGCGGCCCCAGCAACCCGGAGTACGTTTACGTGCCCCACAACGAGTCGAAGCCGTATTTCGATATGGCGCACGAAGGAGTCGTCGCCGACCGGATGTTCCAGTCGCAGCTCGACGAGAGTTTCGTCGCACACCAGTACGTCATCGCCGCGCAAGCCCAATCGAGCGTCGACCTGCCGGAAGGTGCGTGGGGATGCGGCGGACAGTCGTACGACGTCGTGTCGATCCTCAACCAAAATCGCACGATTACGAAAAGCCAGCGAGCTTGCTTCGACTACAAGACGCTCGGCGACGAACTCGACGACGCAGGCTTAACCTGGCGGTTTTACACGAGTAAGTTCCAGAGCCCGTCGAGCGGCCAAGGATCGTACTGGTCCGGCTATCAAGCGGTCCGGCACATCTACAAGGGTCCCGACTGGAAAAAAGACGTCGTCACGCCGCAACAAAACTTTATCAGCGACGTGGAAGGGGGTACGCTGTCGAACTTTACGTGGATCACGCCGGTGTGCATGAACTCCGATCACGTCAACTGCGGCGGCGGCTACGGTCCGTCGTGGGTGACGTCGCTGGTCAATGCGGTTGGAGAAAGCAAGTATTGGAAGACGACGGCCATTTTCGTGATTTGGGACGACTGGGGCGGCTTGTACGACCACGTTCCGCCGCCGTTCAAGGGTTTCGACAGCCTGGGCTTTCGGGTTCCGATGATTATCCTTTCGCCGTACGCCAAGCGCAACCACGTCTCGCACGTGCAGTACGAGACGGCCAGCGTCTTGACGTTCGCGGAGGATCTATTCGGCCTGAGCCGCCTGTCGGACGCCGACAAGCGGGCCACGTCGCCGGCCGCGGACTGTTTTAACTTCAATCGAGCGCCGCGGGCGTTCGTCCCGATCAAAGCACCGCTGCAGAAGTCGTTCTTCTTGTACCAACCGCTCGACACTCGGCCGCCGGACTACGAATGACCGACGTAGGCGAACGGCCGCGCAGGTAATCCGAACGAAGCACGTGCACGCTTGGAATATCGAAGACCTGCGGGGGCTTGCGCGACGCCGGCTGCCGCGGGTGGTTTTCGACTACATCGACGGCGGTGCGGACGGGGAACTAACGCTGCGGGAAAACTGTCGAGCCTTCGACGAGGTGACGTTTCGCCCGCGCAACGCCATCGCCGCATCGGCGTGCAGCACGCGCACTACGCTGTTCGGCGCGCCGCTCGACTTGCCGTTCGGACTCGCGCCGGTGGGGAGCTCGCGCTTGTTCTTTCCGCGCGGCGAGTGCGAAGCCGCACGCGCGGCCGGCGAGGCGGGAACCGTCTACACGCTGTCGACGCTATCGGGCTGCCGCCTTGAGGACGTCAAAGCGGCGTCGTCGGGTCCGGTTTGGTACCAGCTCTACCTCGCCGGCGGCCGCGAAGCGGCAACCGATGCGATGCGGCGCGCGCGCGCGGCCGGTTACGCTGCGCTAGTGGTGACGATCGACACGCCGGTTGCCGGACAGCGCGAGCGAGATCTTCGCAACGGAGCGAAAGAACTCGTAGCGCGGCGCTCGTCGGCCATGCTTGCGCACGCTTGGCAATTTCTCGCTCGGCCGCGATGGCTGGCGAGCTTTTTGGCCGACGGCGGGCTCATGGATTTTGAAAACGTGATCGTTCCCGGACGCGGCGCGACGCCGTTTGCCGACGTCGGCGCCGCCCTCGAGAGCTCCACCGTCTCGTGGGACGACTTACGGTGGATCCGCGACGTGTGGGGAGCGGCGCCGCTGATCGTCAAGGGAGTGCTCACGGCGCAGGACGCTCGGGCGGCGGTCGCCGCGGGTGCCGACGGCGTGATCGTCTCCAATCACGGCGGGCGCCAACTCGACGGCGTTGCCGCCGCGCTGCGCGCCTTGCCGGAAGTCGTCGCCGCGGTCGGCTCCCAAGCGGCGGTATTGATGGACGGCGGAATTCGGCGCGGCAGCGACGTGGTCAAAGCGTTATGCCTCGGGGCGCGCGCCGTACTGATCGGAAGGGCGTTCGCCTACGGTCTCGGGGCCGCGGGCGGCGCCGGTGTGGCCCGCGCCATCGAGATCCTCCGTTCGGATGTCGTGCGCACGCTGCGTTTGCTGGGCTGCCACGACGTCGCCGCGCTCGATCGTTCCTACGTCGAGTTTCCAGCGCGGTGGGAAGGCCGCTAATCGCGCGATCCGACGCAACCGTTCGTCGCGCAAAAGCATTTCTGTAGATATGCAAAACGTAACCGAAGTCTTACGTCGCGCGTCGCCCGCCGCGCGCCCTCAGCCGCTCGCCCATCTCGACGGGCGCCTGTGGATGGGTTCCTGGGATACCGATCGGTTGTACGCGATCGATCCGCAGACGTGGTCCGTTACCGACGAAGTCGCGGCTCCCGGGAAGCCCTACGGCATCGCCGCTTTCGGCGGCGCACTGCGCGTGGTCGTGTCCGTCGGCGACGATGACGATCGTTTTCTCTACCGCTTCGTTCCCGGCAGCGGATTCGATTCGGCGAGCAAAACGCCGTGCCCGGATTTCACCGGCTCGCACTTGGCGGCCGACGACACCGAGTTGTATCTCTGCCAACAGGGAAAGCACCGCGTGCTGGCGCTCGACGCCGCCGAGCGCGAACTGCGCGAGATTGCGCTGCCGACGCGTTGCGCGGGAATCGGCTTTGGAACGGGAGGACGATCGTTTATCATTTCGGGCGACGAAGAGCTGGAAAATCTTGCTCTCGCGACGTTCGACTTGCGCGCGACCGCTCCGGCCGCGACCGCGGTAGCCGCAATTCCATTCGACGCCCGCTGCTTGGCATTCGACGGCGAGCGATGGTGGACGAGCGATCGTGAGGCCAACGAAATCGTGGCGTTTACCGCTTAACCCGCGCCGCCGCAGCGCGTTATCGAATGGATATGGAAGCGTATTCGGTCGATTGCGCGCCAGCGGCGTTTCGCGCGATGATCGACAAGCCGAGCGTGTGCCGCCGCGCCAGCGGCGGCAACTCCAGTACGTGGGTGTGAAATCGGAAGCTGCCCGGGGCCACGTGGTCGGCGTTGACTGAGAACGCCGCGGTTCGGACTTCCACCGAGGCGACGTTGGTGCTTGCGACGATCGCGCCGTCCAGCCAAATACCGGACTCGATCGAAAGACTAGACATCCAAATGCGGACGATGCGGGGCGGCGCGTTCGGCGGCGCTACCGGCGATGCCGGCCAGTCACGCGGCTGCTTTGCCGAAACGACGAGGTTTGACGGGAGCGGTGCGGGTTTCGCGGCGCATGCGACGAGCGTCAGACAAAGCGCTGCGAGAAATAGGTGCGGAAGGGGTTTCGCGGCGGCTCGAAACATGAACGTTACGCACCGTTTCTTCCTCACGGAGATGGGTCGAGCCTTTCGTGAACCAGCGTCCTCTCGTTAGCGACCGGTCCGGCGCCACCCGGCTAGACTGGCTCGTAGCGTTCGCCGGCGTCTGGATTATGACCGGCTTGTTCGTCGACGCGCACGAACACATCTTTGAGACGATCGACACATTCCTGAATCCCTGGCACGTCACGATGTACGGCGGAGCCGTCTTCGCCGTCATCGTACTCGTTACGGAGATCGTCTGGAGGCGTCGTTCCGGCGAGTCGTTATGGCATGCCATTCCCGATGGATATCGTCAAAGCGTCGTCGGCGTCGCTTGTCTTTTGATCGGCGACGGATTAGACGCGATCTGGCACGCCTTTTTCGGGTTCGAACGCCAACTCGATTTGCTGTTGAGTCCGCCGCACTTGTTTTTGCTCGGCGGACTCTTTTTCTTGGTAACCGGTCCCGTCCGCAGCGCGCTGGGACGGATCGACGAAGCGCGCTTGCTCGACCAGCTGCCGATGATCGTCTCGATGGCGTTGGCGTTTCAAGTGATCCAATTCGTAACGCAGTTCGGCTTCTACCCGGAAGCTCTAATGCGCGATCACCCGATGTCGCAGGTCGAATATCGGCACGAGCAGTTCGTGCTCTCCGTCTTCCTATTCTACCGGCAGTCGCTGGAGATTATGATCGTCATTTGGCAGAGCGCGCTGTTGGCGGCGGCGGTGCTGTATCTATGCGCGCGCAAGCATCTCCGCTTCGGGGCGCTGATCGTTCTCTGCGTCGCCGAGAAGCTATGGATCGGCGGCGAAGTTTCGAGCGACGGATCCGAGGTCGTGCTGTTGATCCTGGCCGGGATCGTGGCCGGTCTGTTGGGAGACGGCATCGTCGCAAGGCTGCGGCCGTCGGTTCGAAACCCTAACGCGATGCGGCTGCTCGGATTCGCCGTACCCGCCGGATACTTCTGCGCATATTTCGCGCTGGCGGTTCCGATGTTCGGCGGCACGTGGTGGGATCCGAGTTTCGTTTTCGGCTCGATCGCGCTGTCGGGCATCGTCGGCATGTTGGTCGCCCAACTGCTGATCGGGGGATTCCAAGCCCGCGCCGGCGCGCCGTGAAGCTCCACCCGGCGGCGTACGCGTTCGCGCTGGCGGCCGTCGCCATGCATCTTGCTTTCAACCACCGGTTCGGCTATTACCGTGACGAACTCTATTTCATCGACTGCGCCCACCATCTGGCATGGGGATACGTCGACCAGCCGCCGCTCGCGCCGTTGGTCGCTTGGCTGACCGCTCCATTCGGTTATGCGGTTTGGGCGTTGCGGCTTCTGCCGGCGATTCTCGCCGGCGTCACGGTCCTATTGGGGTGCGCGATCGCGCGCGAACTGCGCGGCGGGGCTTTAGCTCAGGCGCTGACCGGCGCGACGGTCACGGCGGCGCCGGGACTGCTCGGCCTGGGATACGGTCTCTCGACCGAAATGCTGTCGCCGGCCGCGTGGAGCGCCCTGATCTATCTCGCGATGCGGCTGGTACGGACGCGCGACGATCGTCTCTATCTCGGAATGGCCGCAGTCGTCGCCATCGGGATGTACGCCAAGTATTCCGTGGCGGCGTGCGCGGTTGCGCTGGCTCTAGGCCTGATCCTCACCGGCCGGGCAAACCTGCTGCGTTCGCGTTGGCTCGCGATCGGGATGGCCTTGGTTGTGGTCGCGATTTTGCCGAACCTGCTCTGGCAGCTCACCCACGGTTTGCCGATGCTCGACGTCCTGACCGGCGATCGCCTCAACCGTCATGCCTTGGCCAACGGCGTCGCCGACGAGTCGTCGAACCTCGCGCTCAATGCCGGCTATCTGCTGGCGGCGCAGCTAGCGTACCAAAACCCCTTCTACGCCGCGATTTGGATCTTCGGGTTGGTCGCACTCTTTCGCAGCCGGGGCGATGCCGACGATCGGTTCGTCGCGATCGCCTACGTCGCGTTGCTCGCGTTGATCGTGGTGACCGTCGGACGGCCGTATTATATCGAAGGCGCGTATCCGGCGCTGTTTGCGGCGGGCGGCACCGCAATCGAACGCGCTTTGGCGCGTAAGCCGGCTTGGTGGCGGCCGGTAACGTTGACCGCGGTCATCGTTACCGGAGCGTTGTTCGTTCCGCTGGCGCTCCCGGTGCTTCCGCTCCCGGCCTACATGCGTTACGAAATGGCGATCGGACTTAGCCGCCCGTGGCCGCCGGACGGCCGGCATCATCTCATCAATCCTTTGTACGCCGATCAACTGGGCTGGGAAGCGATGACGAAAACGGTCGCCGGCGCTTACGAGGCAATTCCCCTCCCGCAACGCCTGCAGACGGCGATTTTTGCCGACCGGTACGCCTATGCGGGAGCCATCGATTTTTACGGTCCTCGCTACGGACTTCCACCCGTCATCAGTCCCAACAACTCGTACTATCTTTGGGGAACGCGCGGCTACAGCGGCGATTCCGTCCTCGCGGTCGGAGCGACCGATTACCCGCTCTTGATGCGTTCGTTCGTGAGCGTTCGCCAAGTCGCGGTCTATCGAAACGACTATCGCTGGGTGCTCGAAGGACCGCTGCCGATCTATCTTTGCACGAAACCGAAAGCGCCCTTATCGCGGTTGTGGCCCGCGTTTAAGTACTACGGCCTCTAACCAGGAAGGCGAGGAGCATCGGGGTAAGGGAGCGCGAATGGAAAACGTGCACGCCGAGCGTTCTGCCGGCTGGTCGATTATCTGCTACGTTGCCGTACTTTTCATTGCATCCATCTTGACCAGTCCGTTGCCGTCCATCGCGACGCCGCCGTCCGATTTGGCGCTGCTGGTCGATGCCCATCGCGTCCAGATCCTATGGGGAGCCTGGCTCACGTTCCCGGCTGCGGCATTTTTCTTATGGTTTCTCGTCGGTCTGCGCGGCTACTTAAATAGCGCTCCGGGCCGTCAGGAAGGTCTCGCCTTGTTTGCGACGATCGCGGGCGTGGCCATGATCGCGCAGTCCCTGTTCGCCGCCGGGCTCGAGACGGCGATCGGCTACGCGTCCCCCGACGTCTTCCAAGCTAACGGATTTGCCGCACTGTACGGAGCCTTCATGTTCGTGCAAGGCGGTTTGGGCTACGCGCCGGTCGCAATTTTCCTGTTCGCAGCCGCGCACAGCATGCGACGTCATCATCTCGCACCTTCCTGGCTGGCATGGCTCGGCTACGTTGCGGCGTGCGGTTCGGCGATCGCGACTCTTTCGATTTTCTTTTCGTCCGGTTCGTTCATGTCGCCCAACGCAATGGGTCCCGGCGTTTTCGGTGCGCTCCCGTCGGCAGTCTGGCTGATTGCAACGGGCGTCGTACTCGTGCGCATGAAGGAGCGCCAGGCCGTCGACGCGCCGGCGTGAACCGCCGAAGTACGAGGCCGCTTCCAGCGCTCGCGTTAGCGCTCGCGGCCGCACTGCCGAGTGCTTGCGGCGGATCGGGTTCGCAAGGATCGGGTCTGCCGGCGTTGGCTCCGCCGACTCACGGTAAGCACTTTACCCACGTCGTGATCCTGATACAGGAAAACCGGACGTTCGATAACCTTTTCGCCACCTTCCCGGGCGCCGACGGAACGAGGTTCGGAAAAACTCACGACGGCCAGATTCGGCTCGCGAAGGGCAATCTCAAAGGTGCCATCTCGCCCAACAACGGTTACCTGTCTTGGATTCAAGACTACCGCGGCGGCTTGATGAACGGTTTCGATCAGGTGCCGATCGGCAGCGTGCCCGGAACCTACGTTTACCAGTACGTCGACCCGGCTCAAATCGTCCCGTATTGGTCGTTGGCGCGACAATACGTGTTGGCCGATCACATGTTTCAGACGCAAGGCAGCGGCAGCTTCACGGCCCATCAAGATCTGATAGCCGGCGGTACCGCAATCGATCCGTCGCATAGCTTGATCGACTTTCCGAGTTTTCCGCCGTGGGGATGCGACAGTCCGTCCGGCACCGTCACGACGCTCATTACCGAGAACGACGACTACGAGTTCAATCGAGGACCGTTCCCGTGCCTGAAGTATCGCACGCTGCGCGACGTACTCGATGCAAAAGGCATTTCGTGGCGCTACTACACGCCCGAAGTCAACAAAAGTTTCGGCGGCGATCTCTGGAACGCGTTCGACGCAATTGCCGCCGTCCGCCACGGACCGCAGTGGGGCACCAACGTTGTCTGGCCGGAGACCGACGTTTTCAACGATATCGCCCGGAACACGCTGCCTTCGGTTAGCTGGGTGATTCCCGATTTCCAGAACTCCGACCATCCCGGCGCTCCGTCGGACACCGGGCCGTCGTGGGTGGCTCAGGTCGTCAATGCGGTGGGCAAGAGTCCCGCCTGGAACAGTACGGCGATCTTGATCGTTTGGGACGACTGGGGCGGCTGGTACGACCACGTCGCGCCGCCGGGCGACCGCAGTTTCGGCGGTCTGGGCTTTCGCGTTCCCTTTATCGTCGTGTCGCCGTACGCCAAGCGTGGATACGTCACCCACGCGCAATACGAGTTCGGCAGCATCGTACGGTTCGTGGAGGACAACTGGGGTCTGCCGCGCTTGGGCACGACCGACGTGCGCGCGGCCGATTTTGCCAACGACGTTTTCGATTTCACGCAGTCGCCGCGACCGTTCGAGCCGATCGGCGCCCCGTACTCGAGGACGTACTTCGAGCACCAAAGACCCTCGAACGAGCCGGTCGATACGGAGTGACCGCCGGAGCGGGTCAGCGTTCGAAGATGCGGCCGCCGCCGAACGATTGACGGAACATAAATCGCAGCGTCCGGGGCGCTAAAACGTTCGCATTCGTGCGCCCCGCTTCACCGTCGGCCAGCGGAACGCCGACGCCGGCAAATGCAATCGGCAGGCGAGCGTCCAGCGCGTCGGTGAGATTCTCGATCGAGAACTGAAGTTTTCCGCGGTCGCCGACCGAGATTTCCAGATTGGCGTTCAACGTCGCAAAGGCCGTTCGGCCGTACGCGTTGTTCGAGCCGAGATAGAGCGCGCCGACCGAAGCCCGCGAGCCGCGGGGCCACTTATAACTAAGTTCGGCGTATCCTTGCGAGTACGGCACGCGAACCGGGGCGGCGTCGTTTTGTCCGGCCGCGAAGAACGCGCCGCCGGAGAGGTTCTGTCCCGGAAGCATCGCGAGATTACCCCCGGAGTAGAACGACGGATCCAGCGGGCCGCGGACGTACGTTCGCGGCAGCGAAAACTGCGCGATGTAGCCGAGTCCCACGGGTTTGAACTGCACGATCGAAAACTCGATGCCGTCGTCGATCATCGGCGGCCCTGCGAACCAAGTTTGCCGGACGCTCTGCGGTCCCGCCGCCGACGACTCTTGCACGTACGCGCCGAGGGTTTGGCTGCCGTACACGCTCGCGGAAACGGTCGTCGTCTCGCCGTGCAGGCGCCATTCGAGGCCGAGGTCGACGCCGTTGGCACGCTCGAGGCCGGCGACGCTCGAGGTCGTTGCCACGGACCGCGCGGGTAACCCGACGTACCGTTGCATGGCCGGCAGCGCACCCGAAAGCACTTCCAACGGCGGCGGGACGACGCTGGTGCCGATCGAGCCATGCACGGCGAGACCGGTGCGCAGCGTGCGAGCGTAGCCGATTCGCGCGTTCGACGTCGCCCACGCGGACCGGGCGAGGCTCGCGCCGTCCGGCGCCGCATCGGCATTCAAAGATTCGGCTTCGTAGGCCAAGTCGATTCGGTCGCGAGCGGTGGGTGCGAGCGACGCGGCGGCCCGAATGCGAAACGAATCGAGCCGCGACCCGGCCGCAATCGGCACCGCGGCCGCGCCTTGGCCGTCGGCAGTTCCCGCGGAATCGGCGATCTCGAGCGAGTACCGATTGTTCGCGATCGCGTGCGACCACGCAAACGTACCGCCGGCCTCCGTGTCGTACGCGCTGCCTCCTCCCGCGCTCGAGCCGAAGTCTCGTGCGAGCGTCGAGTCGTAGGCCCGCGCGTCGAAGGCGTCGTCGCCGGACGCGTAGCGGGCGCGCAGCAAGTCGAAACGAAATCGGTCGTTTTCGGTCGCGTCGAGGGCCGGCGCCAGCGAGACGACGCCGTCGAGGGCTTGCGCACCCTCGGTGGCTGCCAGCGACCGGTCGAGGTTGACCGCCAGCATCGTGCCGGTTATCGAAAGGCCGGGCGTTGGGAAGGCGCGCAGGTCGACCAGCAACGCGCGCCGGAGTTCGTCACCGGGGACGGCCGCGCAGCACGTGCCCTCCACCGGATACGCAAAACCGGCGGTCGGCCCGGGTGCGCCGTCGACCGATGCCATCGTTGCAAACGCGAACTTTCCACCCGGCAGAGTCCCGGAATACCCGAGATCGCCGAACTGTCCGCCGGCGGAGTCGCCCTCGATCTCGGGCAGCGCGCGTAACGTAGCGGTCGGTTCGGCGGTTCGGAAGTTCACCGCGCCGCCGACGCTCCCGCCGCCGCCCGCCGGATCGCCCGGTCCCTTGACGATCTCGACGTCGCCGAGTTCGAACGTGGGTATCAAAGAAACATCAAACGTGCCGCTCGAAGGCAGCGAGATGGGCGTGCCGTCGAGGAGTGCGAGCGTTTCGAACGGGATGCCGCCTCGGACGCTTGCGAGCGCGGGAGCGACGGGCACCGCCGCGTTGACGTCGACGTCGCGCGCCGTCGTGGCTCCGGGCGTCTGATCCAGTACGCTCGAGAGCGACGTTTGCGCTTGGTCGCGATACGCTTCGCGCGGAAAAACGCGCTGCGAAAGAGGCGTGACGTTGAGCGGCGTGCGCGCCGTACCCGTCACGGAACCGATCAGGGCCGGCGTCGAGGGTTCGAGCGCGATGCGGATCGTGGGGGCGCCCATCGCGGCCGTAATCATCACCGTCACCGGCCGATACGCGCCGGCCTCGACGCGCAGACGATACGTGCCCGGAACCACCTCGAAACTGAAGCGACCGTCGGACGTCGTGCGAACGATGCGATTGGAAGGTGCGTCCGACGGCGTCAGTAGAACGCGGGCATTGGCTATGGAGCGCCCGGATCGATCGACGACCACTCCGGAAACGATGACGCTTGCAGCCAGAAGAAAGGCGTGTACCATCGCGTGAGTAAACTGCGACCACTCTTTGCCGTCACCCTTTTGTTCGGATTATCGTTGCTGCCGGCGTTCGCCGCCGACGGTGCAGCGCTTCAAGGGACGATCGTCGATGCTTCGGGCGCGGCGGTCGCGGGAGCGCGCGTCACGATTCATCCCACCGGTCGAAGGACGACCAGCGACGCGCGCGGCGCGTTTGTAATTGCCGAGCTGGCGCCCAACGTCTACGACGTCGTGATCGAAAAGGCCGGCTTCGTTACGGCGACGTACGCCGACGTCCGCGTTGGGGAAGGCGGCGCCACGCTCGCGGCGCATTTGGCGCCGGCGAGTTTGGCCACGCTCCAGCAGATCGCGTCGGTCAGGACCCAACGCTACGGTTCGTTCAATACCGGTTCTTCCGCGATGCAGAATCTTTCGCAGCAAGATTTCGTCGACCAAGGGCAGCTGCAAATCGGGCACGTCCTCGATCAGGTTCCGGGAGTCGTTTCGGCGCGGCCGGGGAGTGCCAATGCCGCGGCCCCGGGTTCGATCACGTCGCCGAATTTGCGGGGCGCTCTCGACTACGAGAAGTCCACCCTGATCGACGGGTTTCCGTTGATCAACGGCAGCCACGGCGACTATCCGACGATGTTCGTCAATTCGCTGCTCTTCGACGATATCGAAGTCGTCAAGGGGCCGACGGCGTTCGCGCCCGAGATCAACTACGGAATCGGCGGAACGCTCAACTTTCGCACGGCCAATCCCACGGCGACGTTTGCCGGGAGCGTGTTATACGGGGTGGACTTTACGTCGGGTTCTTTTGCGAATTTGCGATTGTCCGACACGGTCGGCCGGCTCGGATTTGCGCTGGACTTGGCCAGTTATGGCACGCAGGGCCCGCTGCAAAACCAGCCGGCGTACGTTACCCCGAATACCGGTTGGACGCTTGGAAAGTACGGGACGCTGGCGGGTCCGGTTACCAGCTCGAAGAACCCGTCGCCCACGTTCGTCAAAGGCTTTCCCACGAATCAATACGTTTCGCTGGTCGCGTGCTGTCAAAACGTGACCTCCAACTATCTCACCAAAGGTGAGGTGGGGAAGCTCCAGTATCACTTTTCGAGCGCGACCACGCTGACCGCCGCATTCGTCGGAATTCAAGGGAGCTACGACGGCGCGGCTTCGGGGCTAACGCAGTACGGTTCGATCTTTGCCCCGGCTGCGGGTTATTCGTCGCCGGGGTTCGCTGCGGGGCAAGTGGTCACGGTCAATAACTCCGCGATGCTGCCCGACCGCAATACGATCGACAGCGAACCGATGTTCGAAGCCGAACTTCGTACGACCGCGGGTTCCGATACGTTGCTGGGTCGCTACTACAGCGCGATCCTCGACCGGCGTACGGTTTCGGATCTCACCGATCCGGCCGCGAACTACACGGTGCCGGTCACCGTCTGGGGCTCGGCGAGCTTGTGCACGACGTCCTCTCCGTGCGTGCCGGGGCAACCGCCTCCGGCTCCGACGTCGTTCAACGGCGTCCACACGACGCTGACGATTCCGACGCCGTATTCCCAGCAAGTGGAGCACGACATTCTGCACGGCGCCTCGTTCGAATACGACCATCCCTCCGGCGAAAACCTATACACGTTCGCAGTGGACGGGAACACGGGCCTGACCAACGCCTATACCCTGGCCGGCAGCGCCACGATTCCCGGCGGGAAGCTGACGACGTCGATCGCGGCCGGTACCAAACAAGTGTTTATGACGTACCTGCTTCGAGGAACGTTCCAGCTCGGCGACAAAGCGCAACTCACCCTGGCGAACTACTACAACACGTACGCCAGCACGTATACGGCCGGCGCCCCGGTCGACGGTGCGTATCCCCTAACGACGACCGTCACGACTCACGACGACCCTCGGCTCGGTTTTTCTTACCGCGCGTCGTCGGATCTCAACGTCCGGTTTTCCGCAGGCTCGGCGATCGCCCCGCCGTATCCGTCTCTGATCGACAACATTCCGACGACCCCAGCTCAAGTGATTACGCCGACCTCGACGACGATTACGATCACGCAAAATTCCGGAACGCTGCGCCCCGAAACGTCGTGGGGTTACGACCTCGGCGCCGATTGGCGAGTCGGCGGCGGCGTCTTGAGCGCCGACGCGTATTTGACGAACATTTGGAACCAGTTCGTCGGCGTCGTCTATCCGACGAGCCAAACGTATCAAAACTTGCCGGTTTACGTTTCCACCAACGCGAACTTGGCCCAAAGCCGCTACCAAGGCCTCGAAGCGACGTATTCTAAAGATCCGCGCGTCGGCTGGGGAGAGACGCTCGCTTTCGACCTGCAGCGCGCGTATGCGTTCAACGTGTCTCCCGGTTTTTACACGAGTGCCGCGGGCCCGTATACGACCAACCTCGGCGTCGTGGGCGGCATTAACTACGACGCCTTCAACGCGCCGTTCTTCAACGGAATATCGAACAAGAGCGAGGCGTACAGTATGGGATACGCGGCCGTTCACCATCGCGGCTCCTTCGGCCAGTACGCCGAACTCGGACTTACCTATTACGGATCGAATAACACCTATAACATTCCCGCGTTCTACACCGGGAGCGCGACGTACCGGCAGCCGGTCGACGCCGCGACCAGCCTACAGGTCTCGGTGGACAACGTGTTCGGGGCGAACGACGCTAAGTACGTCGTTTACGGAGCGGGCGTCCCGGCTCCGCTGGCCAACGGCGGGATCGGGATTCGTCAAGGCGTGCCGTACGGGCCGGCGACCGTGCGGATTTTTGCCTCTCGGCGGCTATAAGAACGCAGGCGTTGGGTAGGAACCGGAACGCGCCCCGAATCGTCGGGTGCGAACTGCCGAAAGGCGGAACGAGAATATGATGGATCTCACCACGAGCGCGCCGCGAAGCGCAAAGGATAAGCTAGCCGGCATCGTCTCGCTCAAGCGGGCAATCGACAAAGCCAAAGCGTTCAACGAGGGACGCCTCGGCGACTACGACTACGACTGTCCGCACGACAAGCCGTTGTTCGCGTTTCTCGAGACCGACGGTCCGACGTTCGCCGCTAAAGTGCGCGAACTCGACACCGACGACGCGATCGTGGCGTGGTTGCGTTCCGGGGCGCTGTCCAAAAAGTCGCCGGCCGACATCGACGCCTTTAACGCCGACCGCATGCACTGGCACCCCGAACCGAACTCACACTCGGCGCAATACTTCGAGGAGCTGCGCGAGTCGATCGCGCCCGGTCGAAAGGACATCGTAACCTGGTTCGACTTGCTGGACTTGGACGAAGGCCGGCCGGTAGCGCAGGCGACGACGCTGGCTTAACCTCGGGCGCGGTCCGGTGCCCTATTCTTCGCCGTCGAAATAATCGAGCGCTTCGGAGCGAATCACGCGGCGTTCGGGCGACTTGACGACCCACTTGCCGCTGTCCGGAAAGTGCGCGGACTCGCCGATCGGGTTGTCGGCGACGACGTAAACGATCAGATCCTCGGCGCCGTCGTTGACGAGCTGGTGGGCTTCCCCGGGCTGAAAGATAAAGGCGTCGCCGGGTCCAATCGGCGTCGATCCGCCGTCGTGGCGCGCGACCCCGGTGCCGGAGATCACGTGATAGAATTCCCATTGCGCGCTGTGAGAATGAAACGGATACGGCCGCATCCCAGGTGCGACGCGCAGGATCTCTACGTCGAAGGGATGACGCTCGTCTAAGTTGAGCGAGGCGGGAACGCGGCCTAGGGCCTCGGAGATTTCCTTGCCGGCCCCGGCGAGCGTTTTTCCAGGCGACGTCCAAGTCACCTCGGGGATGTCGCGGGTGTTTACTTTTCGCATGACGACGACGTTTGAGGCTGCTGCGCCCAAGCCCCCCACGGCGCCGAGCGCGTCCTCGTTCGGCCGGACGTAAGCCGTCCGGCCGAGCGGGCTCCCGGCCGCGCTCGCGAATGCACCGTCTAGTGAGGGAATTTCGCCGGGAACCCGGCAACGTGGCGGCGTTCCTCTTTACCGACATCGTCGGCAGTACCGCGCGCTGGGAAACGAATCGGGTCGCCATGCAGGACGCTCTGCGGCGACACGACGCGATCGTGCGCGAGGCGATCGACGTTCACCGCGGCCGCGTGTTCAAGACGATCGGCGACGCGTTCTGTGCGTCGTTTGCCGGCGTCGGCGACGCGTTGGGCGCCGCAATCGCGGCGCAGCGCGGGCTGGGGGAAGCCGACTGGAGGGACGTCGGCGGCTTGCGCGTGCGGATGGCGATTCATATCGGCGAAACCGACGAGCGCGACGGCGACTATTTCGGGCCGGCAGTCAACCGCGTCGCACGCTTGCTGTCGTGCGGACACGGCGGCCAAGTGCTCGTCTCGGGCGTCGCGGCGGACGTAGGATCGCCCCATCTACTGCCCGGCGTGGGGCTGAGATCGCTGGGGATGTTGCCGCTCAAAGACATCCGCGACCCGGAGCGCGTCTTTCAAGTCACCGCCGCCGGCTTGCAGTCGGAGTTCAAGCCGCTGCGCGCGATCGAGACGCCGCCGAACAATCTGCCGCGCCAAGCGAGCAGTTTCGTCGGAAGACAGACGGACGTCGCGCGGGTGGAAGACTTGCTGCACGCGGGACCGCTCGTAACGCTCGTCGGCACCGGCGGCGTCGGAAAGACGCGCCTTGCTCTGGCGGCCGCGGCCGGCATGCTGGCCGACACGCGCGAAGGCGTGTGGTTCGTCGATCTGGCGCCGCTTTCGGATCCGGCCCTGGTACCGAGCGCGATCCTTTCGGCCCTCGACGTCGACCAAGCGTCTGGAGCGCCGGACATCGCGATGCTGGTCGCGCATCTCAAGCCGCGCGGGCTGCTGTTGGTGCTCGACAACTGCGAACATCTGATCGCGCGCGTCGCGGCCGTCGTCTCCGAAATCCTGGCGAACTGCCCGCAAGTATCGGTGCTCGCCACCAGTCGCGAAGCGCTGGGAGTTACCGGCGAGCGCTTACACCGGCTTTCTGCGCTCGCCGACGCCGAGGCGGTCGAACTCTTCGCCGAGCGCGCTGCTGCCGTTAGCCCGTCGTTTCGGGTGAACGAAAACAATCGCGAAGCCGTCGCTAGCGTGTGCCGGCGTCTCGACGGAATCGCGCTCGCGATCGAACTCGCGGCCGCGCGGATTCGCACGGTTTCGCTGGACGACCTTTCGCGCCGCCTGCACCTACGCGCGCTCACGGGCGGACCGCGCGATCGTCAACCGCGGCAGCAGACGATGCGGGCGTTGATCGATTGGAGCTACGAACTCCTCGAGCCGCGGGAACGAGGCCTGTTCTGCGACCTCGCGGTTTTTGCCGGCGGATTCTCGCTGGAAAGTGCGGCCGGCGTTTGGAACGCCGGCGACGAGTGGGAGGTCGTCGACGGCTTGACGTCGCTGGCCGACAAGTCGCTGCTGGTCGTCGACGCCAGCGACGAGCCGAGCCGGCGATATCGCTTGCTCGAACCCTTACGCGAATACGCGCGCGAGCGGCTGGACGAAGGCGGAACGACGGCCGTCGCGCTGCGCCGGCACGCCGCAACGTTCTGCGCCATTGCCGATCGCGGGTACGTCGAGTGGGACACGGCTCCGCAACCGGATTGGCTCCCCCGTCTCGAGCGCGATCTCGACAATTTCAGGGCCGGTTTGGAATGGGCGTTCGATGTGGGAAACGATCCGCGCGCCGGGGCGCAGATCGCGGGCGGGACCGCGCCGCTGTTCCTGCGTCTCTCGCTGCTGCGCGAGGGAATCGGGTGGTGCGAGCGCGCGCTCGAGATTGCGGACGACCTGACGGCGGCGACGCGGGCACGGCTGTACTATGGCTCGTCGATGCTTTACCACAATCAGGGCGCCAATGCGCAAGCGCTTGCGGCCGCGCGCCGTGCGGCGGACGCGTATCTCGAAGCCGGCGACGAGCGCGGCTTGACGCGGGCGCTGTCGCAGGTCGCCCATCACCTCGGAAACGACTCGAGCGATGCGAAAGCGATAGCCGAGCGTGCGTTGCGTCAGGCTCGCGACCTGGAAGACCGGCGGCTGCTCGCCACCACGCTGCAGCGCTGTGCGTTCGTCTATTCACCCGGCGAAATCGCGCAAGCGCGCGGATACTTCGAAGAATGCGTCGCGCTCTTCCGCACGCTCGGCCGGGACGACGAAACGGCGCGTGCGCTGGGTGCGTGGGCGGATGCCGAGAGCACCGCCGGCAACCCGGCGGCGGCCGTGGCGATCGCCCGCGAAGCCATGGACTTGGCGGCCGACGACGGCAAAGTATTCGTCACCAACGTTTTAGCGTGCTGTTATCTCGTCCTCGACGACCGCGCGAGCGCGCTCCCGGCCGCGCGAGAAGCGTTCCAGATGGCGGAACGGAGCCGCCATCCGATCGCCGCTCCCTGCGCGATTTTGTACCTCGCCGCGCTCGAGAGCGAGTTGGACGCGCGCGCGGCGGCGCGGCTGGCCGGGTACGCGTACGCGCGCCTGCGGGCGGTCGACTGGAGCCTCGTCGGACCCGATCTTGTGATCGACGCAACGTTGCGGGCCAATCTCGACGGGGCGCTCGCGGCCGACGAGGTGGCCGCTTTGCTCGCGGCGGGCGCCCAGTGGACCGAAGAAGAAGCGGCCGCGAACGCGGCCCGCGTTTAGCAGCGCGCCTCTAGCAACCGTGCAGGCCGCCCGCGTTCGGGCGCACGGGGCGTCGCGAGCGGACTTCGGAGCGGATTCCCGCGCTTTGCTGATAGTAGCAGACTTCTTTCATGGTAAACGTACCCGATTCGCCCGAACACGCATTGGTCGCCGCGTAGGATCCGGCCATGACGAAGGTCGTTGCATCGTACGTCGCGTTCACGCTGAACGTACACGCGGCTTGCCCGATCGTGGCGACCGCGCTTCCGGAGAGCGCATCGGTCTTCGCTACCGTCAGCGCGACGGAGTTGAGTACCTTTTGGCCGGCGTAGGTCAGCTTGAGCCTTCCGCCGACCG
>DASXDV010000097.1:0-30224 GCA_036490465.1 Candidatus Tumulicola sp.
CATCAACGCGTTGAGAAGGTAGACGTTGTGGTACGAGAGCAGTCGCGGCCCCAACATTTCCTTGGCGCGAAAGAGATGCGCGAGATACGCGCGCGAAAACGTGCGGCAAACGAAACAATCGCAGGCACCGTCCAGCGGCGCGAAGTCGGTAACGAATTCGGCATTAAAGACGTTGAAGTGGCGCTCGCGCGTCATCGCCCGGCCGTTGCGCCCGCAACGCGTCGGATAGACGCAATCGAACAAATCGACTCCGGCGTCGACCGCCTCGATCAAGTCCGCAACCGTGCCGACGCCCATCAGATAGCGCGGCTTTTCGCGCGGGAGCAACGCGGCGGTCGCGCGTGCGGTCGCATACATCTCGGCGCGCGTTTCACCGACCGAGAGGCCGCCGATTGCGTATCCCGGGAAGTCGAGGTCGATCAACGCACGCGCGCTGCGCGCGCGCAACTCCGGATCGAGGCCGCCTTGGACGACCGCGAACGCTGCCGTGGCCGGATTGCGGCGGGCGGCTGCCGAGCGGCACGCCCAGCGCGTCGTGGTGGCGACGGCCTCCTCGAGTTCGGCCCGCGGCGCGGGCAGCTTCACGCAGACGTCCAGGAGCATGGCGACGTCGACGCCGATTGCTTCGGCAAACTCCATTACGCCCTCGGGAGTGAAACGATGCTCGCTCCCGTCGAGGTGCGAGCGAAACGTCACGCCGTCGTCGTCGATCCGGCGGCGGCCCTCCAGGCTGAAAACTTGAAACCCGCCGGAGTCGAGCAGAATCGGACCCTTCCACGCCATGAAGCGGTGTAGGCCGCCGGCGGTGCGGATGACTTCCAGGCCCGGGCGCAGCCACAGGTGGTACGCATTTGCCAAGATCATTTGCGCCCCGCCCTCGCACAGCTCGCCCGGCGTTAGTCCTTTGACCGTTGCAGCCGTGCCGACCGGCATGAAGCAGGGCGTTTCGACCGGCCCGTGCGCGAGCGCCAGCCGCCCCCGCCGCGCGGCGCCGTCGACGGCCCGCACGGAAAAGGCGCCGGCGCGCGTTTCCGCGGAGCTATTCATCGGCGCGCAGCAAGGCGCGCGCGCGCCCGTACGCGTCCGGCGGCTCGACCTCAAAAGCCAGCGGCGCGCCGGTGCGCGGGTGCGTAAAAGAGAGCCGCCAGGCATGCAGTGCCTGACCCGGCAAGTCGAAGCGCGCTTCCCGGCGTCCGTAGGTCGGGTCGTTGAGAATCGGTCGGCCCATGGCGGCCATATGGACGCGAATCTGATGCGTTCGGCCGGTCTCGAGCCGAAAGATCAGTTCCGCGTGGCGCGCGAATGCTTCTCGTAGTTCGTAATGCGTGACCGCGGGTTTACCGTCGCCGACGATCGCGAATTTGAGCCGGTTATGCGGGTCGCGGCCGATCGCACCCTCGATCGTACCGCGGCGGTGTTCGGGAATTCCGCGGACGAGTCCGAGGTAGGTGCGCTCGATCCGGCGCGCTCTCATCGCGACGCCGAGTGCCGACAAGGCTTGTTCGGTTTTGGCCACCACCAGCAAGCCGGACGTATCGCGATCGAGCCGCTGCACCAGCCCGGGGCGCACGAGATTGCCCGGAAGTTTGCCGCCCACGTGCGCCAGCAGGGCATTGACGAGCGTTCCGTCGACGACGGCGTGGGCCGGGTGGGTCACCATGCCGGCCGGTTTGTTCGTCACGATCAGATCCTCGTCTTCGTACACGATCGGGACCGCGATCGCTTGTGCGACGGCCATTGGCTCGGCGGTCGCGGGAATGTCGAACTCGAGGATCTCTCCTCGTTCGAGCGGCCGGCTTGGCTTGCTTGCGATGCCGTTGACGCGGACGTCGCCGCGTGCAACGGCTCGGGCGACGAGCGCGCGCGACGCGCCCGAAAGCCGGGCGACCACGACGTCGGTGCGTTTTCCGGCTTCGTCAGCGGTGACGGCGTGTAACAAGGCTCGAGAGGATCAACAGGCCGACGCCGACGGTGATGCACGAGTCGGCTACGTTGAAGATGTTCGGCCAAATACGATAGAAGTCGATGAAGTCGATCACGAAGCCGTAGTGCACGCGGTCGACAACGTTGCCGATCGCGCCGCCCACGATCATCCCGAACGCGACGCGCACCAGCCGCGATTTGACCGCGGCTTCCCGAAAGCTGAACCAGAACAGGACCAAGACGACGATCGCCATCGCGATCAAGAGAACCGCGTTGCTCCCGAACAGTCCGAAGGCGCCGTGAACGTTTCGCTCGTACGTCCATTTCAGGAAGTGCGGGATGACGAAGCGGCTTTCGCCGGGCAGATACGACGCGACGATCAGCCGCTTGGTGAATTGATCGACCCAAAGCACGACGATCGCGGTGGCCGCGATGACGAGCGTGTTGACGAGGGCCGAACTAGAGCTGCGGTTGCGGAACAAACTGATAGAACCATCCTGCGACGTTGAGAAACGCATTATTGACCAGCACGAGACCTACCACGACCAAAAAAGCGCCGGACGCGAACTCGATCGCCGGCAGAAACCGCTTCACCCGATTGAGGGCCGGGAGCACGACGCCGATGGCGGCGGCGGTCGCGAGAAACGGCACCGCCAGTCCGAGCGAGTAAAAGGCGAGCAGGAGTGCCGCCTCGCCGTTGTGCTGCTGCGACGCGATCGCCAGTATGCCGGCGAGAATTGGGCCGATGCACGGCGACCAGCCCGCTGCGAACGCCATTCCGACGAGCAACGACGTCCAGAGGGTCGCTCGGTCGTCGCGAACGACCCGCGCGCGCTTATCCATCATGAGGAATGGAAGGCGAATCATCCCCATCATCTGCAAGCCGAGGATTACTACCAGCACGCCGCCGATTTGCGAGATCAGCGTCCGATGCTCGTTGAGCACCCCGCCGATCGCACTCGCCGTCAAGCCGAGGATCACGAAAACGAGGCTGAATCCGAGCACGAAGGCGATCGCGTGCGCGAACGTGCGCGCCCGCGCCGCGGCGGCGGCCTCGGCCTTGAGGTTTTCGAGACTTTCGCCGGTGAGCAGGGAGAGGTAGGCCGGCACCAGCGGAAGGACGCACGGCGATACGAAGGAAACGAGCCCCGCCAGGAAGGCAATGCCGACGGTGATGTGAGTCGTCGAGGTCATGCGCCCGAAATGGTTATCCCGCCGTCCGAATAAGGCCTCTCACGAATGCAGCACTGGTTCACGTATCCGACAAATATCGACCCGGTCGCGATCCATCTGGGTCGGGTGAGCGTCCACTGGTACGGGATCGCCTACCTCGTCGGGTTCGTGTGCGTCTATCTCTGGATGAGCCGGCCGGCCGGACGGCTGCGGCTCGGGCTAACGCGCGAGCAAATCCAGGACTTTCTCTTTTACGGTCTGATCGGCGTGCTCGTCGGCGGTCGCACGTTTTTCGTCATCAACGACATCATCAGCAAGCACGACGCCTCGTTCTACACGGCAAATCCGATCAACTTCGTCGCCGTTTGGAACGGCGGAATGGCCTTTCATGGCGGCCTCGTCGGCGTCGTCGTCGCGATCGCGCTCTTCCTTCGAAAGCATCCGGGCCTACGCTTTCGCGTGCTCGCCGACGAAGTCGTGATGATGCTGCCGGTCGCGATCGCTTTGGTGCGCGCCGTGAATTTCATCAATAACGAACTGTGGGGGACGGTGTGCGATCCGGATCGCCCGTGGTGCATGGTTCCCAAGCAAAACGGCGACTGGGGTCACGCGTATCGTCATCCGGCCCAGATCTACGAAGGAATCCTCGACATCCTCACGCTCCCGATTTTGCTGATTCTGTATCGCACCAAGCCCAAAGACGGCGTCGTGGCGTGGACGTGGTTCACGATCTACGGCGTGACCCGCAGCGTCGCCGAACTCTGGAGGCAAGCCGACTTTACGTGGATGGGGATCACGGGGGGACAGCTGTATGCGATTCCGATGATCGTCATCGGCGTCGTCGGCATCGTGTATTGCGCGACCCGCCCGGGTCCTCGAACCGACGTAACGCCGCCGCCGGCCGGCCGCGAGCCGGTCTCCGGGTGAACGCCGGCGGCGATGTCGCCGACCGGTACCGCCAGCTGCTGCTCGCCATCGACGTCGAACTCCGCGCCTGCGGCCGGCCCGCCGGGTCGGTCGTCGTGGTCGGTATCGCCAAGCGGCAACCCGTCGTCGCCCTGGATGACGCCATCCGCGCGGGGCTCGCCGACCTCGGCGAAAACTACCTGCAGGAGGCCCGGACGAAGCTGCCGCTGTTGCCGCCGGTGCGCAAGCATTTCGTGGGACACCTGCAGACGAATAAGGCCAAGGCCGTTACCGAGCTTTTCGACGTGGTGCAAAGCGTCGATCGAATCGAAGCCGGCCGGGCACTCGCACGGGCGGCTCGAGCGCAGGGTCGCCGATTGCCGGTTTTGCTGCAGCTCAATATCTCGGCAACCGAGCGCTTTGGCTGCCCCCCTGAGGAAGGCGAGCGGCTCGCCGAGGAACTGCGCGCGGAAGGCGCCTTGGACGTACAAGGCCTGATGGCGATCGGGCCGGCGACGCTCGACCGCGACGCAATCTCGCGCGCTTTCGACCTCGCCGCCAAGACGTTTGACCGCATTGGTGGAAATACGCTTTCCATCGGCATGTCGGGCGACTGGCGCGAGGCCGTGCGGGCCGGTTCGACGATGGTTCGGCTGGGAACCGCGCTCTTTGGCGGGAGGGACAACGCGTGAGCATGTTCAGCAAAATCGGGTCGTTTTTCTCGATTCGCGACGAAGACGAGGATCCGTACGAGGAAGAGTTCGCGGCGCATCCGCGAGTCGTGCCGCTTTCGGCAGCCGGCCGGCGCGGAGGCACGGAAGTGAGCGTTTACTCGCCGCGCAACTATCAGGACGTCGTAGAGATCGCCGATTCGTTGCGCAATCGTCAAGTCGTCATCGTGAATCTGCAGAATGCCGACCGCGTTCTGCTCCAGCGCGTCGTCGACTTCACGTCCGGCGTTGCGTACACGATCGACGGAAAAATTCAAAAATTGGCCGAGGCCATCTATCTCGTCGCGCCGGCCGGCGTCGTCGTCAACGCGGCGGGACTGCGCGAATCGATGATTGCGGACGGTACCCTCGACTTTATGTCGAATAGAGTGTAAGCACGATGGAAAAAATCACGCCGATCGATATCCAGCACAAGAGCTTCAAGAAGGCGCTCCAAGGCTACGACCGCACCGAGGTGGACGCGTTTCTCGACGAAATCATCGAGACGCTGGAGGACGACGCTTCGCATCGCGCGGCGCTAGAGGCGGACGTGGCGGATCTCAAGGAGCGGATCAGCCACTTCAAGGCGATGGAAGAATCCCTCCAAAAAACGCTCGTTCTCGCCCAGCGCACCGCCGACGAAACCAAGGCCTCGGCCCATAAGGAAGCCGACCTGATTCGCGAAAAGGCGCGCCTGGAAGCCGAGCGCGAGATCGCCAACTACAACGACGCGATCGCCGACGTGCGACGCGAACATCAGCGGGCGATCGAAGCCAACGAGAAGGCTCGCAGCGAGTTGCGCGGTTTGCTCACGACCCATCTCGCGCTGGTCGACCGCAACGCCGTACCGGGGGCGAGCGAGGCCCCCGCCAAGTCCAACGGCGAACGCGTGGACGCGCCGGCGAAGGCCGCTTCGAAGGAGCCCGAGCCGCCCAGCGACGACACGACTCGCATCACGGTGTATTGACGGAATTTCGTCGCGATTGACCCCAATCGTCGCGTTGCTGCCCGGCGACGGCATCGGGCCCGAGGTTTTGCGCGTCGCGGCCGGGATTCTGGCGAGCGTACGCCCCGACGTGGGCTGCGTCGAAGGTGCGGTGGGCGGCGCTGCGATAAAGTCCGGCTTGCCGGCATTTCCCGACGAAACGCGCGCGCTGTGCGATCGAAGCGCGGCGATTCTCTTCGGAAGCGTCGGGCTGCCCGAGTTCGACGGCAGGCCGTTGCCGGAACGTCCGGAGTACGCGCTCTTCCTGCTGCGGCGCGACTACGAACTCTTCGCCAACGTCCGCCCCGTGCGCGTCTTCGCAGGATTGGAAGACGCCTCGTCGCTTAAGGCGCACTTGGTGCGCGGCCTCGACTTGGTGGTCGTACGCGAACTCACCGGCGGAATCTACTACGGCAAACCTAAAGAGCAGCGGACGATCGACGGCATCGACGAAGCCGTCGACACGATGATCTATCGAGCGCCCGAAATCGAACGGATCGCGCGCGTGGCCTTCGAACTGGCGCGCTCGCGCGGCCGGCGTCTTACGTCGGTCGACAAACAGAACATTCTCGAAACGTCGCGTCTTTGGCGGCGCGTGATGGACCGAATCGGTGCCGAGTATCCGGACGTCGCGCTCGAACACTTGCTGGTCGACAATGCGGCCATGCAGTTGGTGCGCCGCCCGTCGGAGTTCGACGTCATCGTCACCGAAAATATGTTCGGCGACATTCTCTCCGACGAAGCGGCGATTCTCACCGGCTCGATCGGGACGCTGCCGAGCGCGAGTTTGGGTACGCGCGGCGAGCCGGGCCGGCGCTTCGGATTGTACGAGCCCGTCGGCGGGACCGCACCGGACATCGCCGGGAAGGACGTCGCCAACCCGACGGCGGCGATTCTGTCGGCCGCGCTGCTGCTGCGCCATAGCCTCGGCGACGAGGACAACGCGGCGCGCATCGAAGCGGCGGTCGAGCGGGCCTTCGCGGGCGGCGCGCGAACCTCCGACCTCGTGAACGAGCCGGATCGAGCGCTTTCGACGCAGGCGTTCGGCGCTGCCGTCGCGGCGGGGCTGTAGGGTTGGCGCGGCCGGTCGTCTCCGCGCCCGCGCGCGTTGCGGCGGTTGGAATCTACGCCCCCGAGCAGGTGGTGACCAACGCCGATTTCGAGAAGCGCGTCGATACCAGCGACGAGTGGATCGTCAAGCGAACGGGTATTCGTCGTCGCCGGGCCGTTGCGCAGAATCAGTACTCGAGTCATTTGGCGATCGCGGCGGTGGAGGATCTCCTGGCTCACCATCGGGTGCGCGTCGAGGAGGTCGACTACATCATCGTGGGATCGTCCACGCCAGATTATGCCTATCCAAGTCTTTCGGCGATGCTGCAGAACCACTTCGGATTGCCCTCGACGGTCGGGGCACTCGACATTAGTACGGCGTGTGCCGGCTTCACGTACGGCATCAACCTGGCGGCAGGCTTGATCGGAACGGGGCAAGTCCGCCGCGTGCTGGTGGTCGTCGCCGACGCCCTGACGCGATCGATCGACTATTCGGACCGCTCGACGAGCGTGCTGTTCGGCGACGGCGCCGGCGCGGCGCTCGTCGAATTCAGCGAGCAGCCGGCGATCTTCGGGATGGATGCGGGCGCCGACGGCAGCGGCGGAAAGTTTTTATACCGTACGGCGCTGCGGACCGACATCAACGGAGTCACCGACACGACGCGGCTCTTGCGCCAAGAGGGTGCGGCGGTTTACCGCTGGGTGCTCGAAAACGTGCCGTCCGTCGCCCACCGAATCCTGGCTCGCGCCGGCGCGACGCTGGCCGATATCGACTGGTTCGTGCCCCATAGCGCGAACCTGCGCATGATTGAAGCGCTCGACAAGCGCATCCCGTTTCCGATCGAGCGGACGTTGATCAGCGTCGAAGAGTACGGGAACACCTCGGCGGTCAGCATCCCGCTCGCGCTCGTACCCGCCGTGCGCGACGGCCGCGTCAAGCCCGGCGACCGGCTGTTGCTGCTGGGCTTCGGAGGCGGTTTGGTCACCGCCGGAAACGTCATCGTGTGGCAGTGACGGATCGTGAACGTTAAGGCCGCGCGTCTGAGCGCTTGGGCGCTGGCCGTTGCCGTTGCCGGTTGCGCGGGAAACCCGGGCGTCCTACGCGGCCCGGACGTGGCTTGCGGCTCCGCGACGGCGTTGCCGTGCGAGACGGCGGCCGTCGCGTACGCGCAGCCGCAGTACATCCGGCACGTGGTGATCATGATCCAAGAGAACCGCAGCTTCGATAATTTTTTCGCGACGTATCCGGGGGCCGACGGCACGACGACCGGATTGACCCACGACGGTAAAACCGTGCCGCTCTACGCCGGCAAGCTTGAGGATCCGATCGACATCGGGCATTCTTGGCCGACGTTCGTCAAAGAATACGATCGCGGAAAAATGGACGGTTTCGACTTGATCCATTTCCGGGGCGGAGCCCCGGTCGGGCTGTTTGCGTATCAATACGTCGATCCCAAGCACATCGCGCCCTATTGGACCATGGCGCGACAGTACGTGCTCGCCGACCACATGTTCGAAACGCAGAGCAGCGGAAGTTTCGTCGGGCATCAAGACCTGATCGCGGGCGGCACGGCGATCGCGCGCGAAAAGAGCTTGGTAAACTATCCGACCGGCCAGCCGTGGGGGTGCGACGCGCCGCGCGGGAGCAAGACCTCGCTGCTCACGCGCGACCACGGATTCTTGTCCGACAAGGGGCCGTTTCCGTGCCTCGACTATCCAACGTTGCGCGACGTGCTCGACGCCAAGGGCGTTTCTTGGAAGTACTACGCACCCAAGTTTAACTACAAGAGCGGCGGCTGGCTGTGGACGGCCTTCGATGCGATTCGCGCCGTGCGCTATAGTTCCGAGTGGAAAACCAACGTCGTCTCGCCCGAAACGAGCATCTTCGCGGATATTTCGAACCATCGCTTGGCGTCCGTGTCGTGGCTGATTCCAGACAAAGTCAACTCAGATCACCCCGAGTCGGGATCTTCGAACGGACCCTCCTGGGTCGCGCGCGTGGTCGACGCAATCGGCGCGAGCCGGGAGTGGAATTCGACCGCGATCGTCGTCGTTTGGGACGACTGGGGAGGCTGGTACGACCACGTGAGGCCTCCGCACCTCGACTACCAGGGGCTCGGCTTTCGCGTTCCGATGCTGGTGATTTCTCCGTACGCGCGAGCCGGGTACGTTTCGCACACGCAATACGAATCCGGCAGTATCCTGCGATTCGTGGAAGATAACTTCGGGCTGGGAAGGTTGGGGACGACGGACGTCCGCGCCAGGTCGATTCGAGACGTCTTCGATTTCACCCAAGCGCCCCGTAAATTCGTTCCGATTCCAGCGCCGCGCTCGCGCGAGTACTTTTTGAACCAACGTCCGTCGGGCTTACCGGTCGACGACGAATAGGCGAACTCCGGTCAGATCCTCACCGACTGCTGCGCGACGGTGCGGCCGACGAAGTCGATGAAACGGACGTGCAGTAACGCGCGTTCGTTCGGGTGTTCGGCCGTCCAGGCCGTCCGCCAGCGCGCGACGACCGTGCGTTCCATCGCGGCGGCGACGTCGTCATCCATCTCGTCGAAATGCTGCAGATCGAGCGAGACGGTGAGCGAGTTGGGGTCGCGCACGTCGAAGCCCATCACCACGTCGGGATAGGATTGCTTCAGCGGCGTCAGGTGCGCGAGTTCGGCGGTCGCGGCCCGCTCCGCCGGCGACGGCGACGAACAGGCGACGGCAAGCGCGGCGAGCGCGGCGCCGGCGACGCGGCGCAGCGTGATCATCATGCGGAAACGATTCGGCTATCGGGAATCGCTATCATGCGCTGGTGGACGGAATTGCATGGGCCGGCAGCGCGATGACGGCGGCTCGAACGCGGCTGGAGATCGCGACCCAAAATCTCGCCAACGTTTCGACCGACGGCTACGCGCGAGTCGGCGCGCGCGGCGCGCTCACCCCGTTCGGGGTCGTCGTGCGGCGTTTTGCGATGGCCGGGCACGGCGCGTTGCGACGGACCGGCCGCGACTTGGATCTCGCCATCGTCGGTGCCGGTGCCTTCGTCGTGCGCGGCTCGGACGGCTCCGCGACGCACACGCGCGCCGGCGCGTTCGTTCGCGATCGCGACGGGGCGCTGCGCGACGCGCTGGGCCGCCCGCTGCTCGCCGGCGGACGGATCGTGCGCGTACCCGAAATGGGACGCATCGACGAGCGCGGCGCCGTCGTCGGGCCCGATGGCCGGACGGTCGACCGCATTCCCCTTGCGCCGGGCAGTACGATCCGGGCTGGGTTTTTGGAAAACGCCGGGGTCGATGCGATTGGCGAAATGATCGCGGTACTGGCCGCCGAGCGCTCTTTCGAAAGCGCCCAGAAAGTCGTTTCGGCGATCGACCGCGTACGCGAGAAGTCGGCCGGCGACGTCGCACGCATTAAATAAGGAGAACCGCTTCCGATGGATCGCGCCCTGTTCGCCGCGGCGACTGGAATGGCCGCGCAACAGCAGAATCTCGAGACGATCGCCGACGACCTAGCAAACGCCGACGTCGCGGGCTTCAAAGGGTCCGCGCAGCGCTTCGCCGAGCTGGTCGCCCCGGGCGACGGCGGGATCGGCACGGTCGCACTCGGCTCGCACGTGATGCTTACTCAAGGGAAACTCGCCAAGAGCGGCGGTCCGTTCGACCTGGCGATCGACGGCCCCGGGTTCTTCGCCGTCGTCGACGAGCGCGGTAAGCGCGCTTACACGCGCGACGGATCGTTCGAACGGGCCGCCGACGGAACGCTCGTCGACGCCCGAGGACTTCGGCTGAGAGATCTTCGCATTCCCGCCGGCGCGCTGTCGGTCGCCGTATCCGAAGACGGAACGGTTCGCGCGACGTTCGTCGACGGGACGCGCGCGATCGGACGCATTGCGCTCGCCGAATTCCCCGCGCCGGACCGCTTGAACGGCATCGGCGGCGCGCTCTTCGAAGCGACGCCGCAGTCGGGAACGCCGCGCGAAGTGTGGCCGGGCTCGGAGACCGGCCCCAAGGTGCATTTCGGCATGCTCGAGCGCTCGAACGTTTCGATCGTCGAAGCGATGATGCAAATCCTCGGCGCGCAGCGCGCCTACGAAGCCAACGCCAAAGGCGTACAGGCAGCAGACGAGATGTTACGGATCGCCAACAATCTGCAGCGCGGTTAGTGAAAACGGCTGCGGGCCGGAAGTCGCCGCATGGTCTGATTACGTCCCCTTAGGGTCGCCTAAGATATTGCCGTCGAAAACGGGTATGAGGAACGCAGCAAACTGAACATCGAGCGCGCCGCGCGCGACCGCATTGTCAAAAATCGAGCGCGTGAGCGGCATACGCGCAATCGGAACGAATGAAGATGTCCAATTTGCCCACTGATGATCTTGGACGATGCCTTGCTTTCTTAGGAAGTAGATGTCTTGCAACCCATCGATGGCGTTGCGTATGATTGCGACCCCTGTCAGCGTTCCGTTGTTTCCGTAAATTTCGTGCAAATGTGGATTCGCTTCGATATATTCTTTTGCAACTTCGGAGTTCGTAACGAGGTCCATTCGGGCTTGATATATTCGCTCGGCCATTGCCCGCTGGAGTTCGAGGGCCGTCGCGAGTTGTGCCGCATCGGCCTGGCGCCGGGCGTGCACGGCCTGCGTGCGCGCGTACACTAACGACAGCAAACCGACGGTCATGCCGGTGACGCCGAAAACAATACCCAGGTCCATGCCAAAGACTCGTTTGCGGCAACGCAGTTTCCCTTCCGGTTGCGCACATATCGCGGTCTGTGGTGCGGGGAGTCCACCGCGCGAGCCGAACGGGCTTGACGTACAGCGTGCCGCCGTCGCACATGCCGAACGCAAACAAGTAGAACGCCCAGGTCACCGCACTGGGACGGACGAGCACCAGCGTCGCGGCGACGAGAATAAAGAAGATCAGCGCCGAGCAGGCAAGGACGTCCGTGATGTTGTCGAGGAGCGTGCGGGGACGGGGATGCGCGACGACCGTAACCGTCTTTCCGGTCGTAATCGGTAGCTGCATGACGCGCCCGTCTCGTCCGACCGACGAAGCGCTTACCATCCACCTGTCCGCAGCCGGCATCCGTTCCAGGGCGATGCGGTCCCCAATCCGCAACCCGGCCCGAGCGGCGTCGGGATCAACGTCCGTGACGACACCGGAGGGGCTGGCTGCGAATCCAAACGTCGCCCAGGGATGCCAGGGTAATAACATCTCGACGCCGGTTAGCGCAACCGGGATCGTCGTCAGCGCGATAATAACGGCTACCCGCAAGAGCGCTCGCGTCTTCATAGCAGAGACCCTCTCTCTAGGCTGAACGGCCGCCCGCTAGGAGCGGCCAGCCCACTTTTATATGCACTCCAAAAGGCGTGCGGGCAGCGGACGAAATGCTGCGCATCGCGAACAACTTGCAACGCGGGTAGCCAAAGACGATGCGATCCCCACAACGGAGTATGCGATCGAGTGAATGCTCGCGGACTTCCCACCGTGCTGACGGGCGCCATCTTAGCGTTGGCGATGCCTGCTCAGGCCCTGCCTGCGACCGGCGACTTTGCCGGCCTCGTCGATATCGGCCATAATCGTAAGATCTATCTCGAATGCAGCGGACAAGGATCGCCGACCGTTGTTCTCATCTCAGGCAAAGGTAATCGCGCCGACACCTGGAGCACGGCAACGCCGGATGCGCCCGGTCAAACCGTGTTTCCGATAATAGCAAAGTTCACGAGGGTCTGCGCTTACGACCGGCCGGGAACCGTCGGCGGGCTGGCTTCCGAGCCCAGCCGAAGCGATCCGGTGCCGTTGCCCGTTACAGCGGCCGCGGGTGCGGCAGATCTACAAGCCCTTTTGACCGCGGCCACCGCGCCCGGGCCCTACGTCCTCGTCGGGCACTCGATGGGCGGTCTGATCGCCAGGCTCGTAGCGAGCGAGCACGGCGACGAAGTCGCGGGTCTGGTTCTCGAGGATGCGCTATCTGAAGACCTCTACAGCGGCTTGACGGCCGATCAGCGAGCGGTGTTCGAGAAACTCAATGGCGCCCCCGAAAACTACGACAACGTGAGGAGCTTCGAAGAGATTCGGGCTGCCCCGCCGGTGCGGCAGATGCCTGTTGTCGTGCTCACTGCCGGACTGCCGCAGCTCACGGCGGAGGTCATCGCTTCGGGACGTTTACCGCCCGAGGTGACGCCGGCGTTTGCCGATGCGCTCTGGGCGGCGCAGATGCAGGCTCAAGACGATCTTGCCGCCCTCTTTCCTGGCGGCGCGCACATCATCGTCGCGATCAGCACGCACTACATCCACGTCGATCGGCCGCAGGTGGTAATCGACGCGATCCGCGACGTGGTCGACGCCGTGCGGGCGGGAAAGTCCAGTCTCCGCAGGTGGGGCGGCTTACGGCTTTGGGCCAGCTCGGTCATCATCGGCACGTTGGCACGAAATGCTATGAGCCGTTCGGCTCGGACGCCATACGGTAACCTCGCAGCCGATATCCCCCTGCACCGTAAGCGCGGCCGGATCCGACCGTCAACGATCTGCCCCGTTGGTTTAGCCGTTCTCTTTTGCCGCAAATCCCTGATGACGTCCTCGTAACATTGGGGTGTTAGCCTCCAAGCATGGACTATCACGTTGCCGTGTGTCCTTGCGTCAGTAACGGTAGCCGTCTGCTTTTCATATGCACGGCTAAGGGGGTGCAGGCCGCCGACGAAATGTTGCGGATCGCCAACAATCTGCAACGTGGATAGCGCGGCCGCCCGAGAGATCGGCCGCGCTTTGGAAACTGTGCTGCTGGCGCCGATCTTGCGCCCGTTGGCCACGCAACCCTTTGGTGAGTTCGGTTCGGACGCGCTCGCGCGCGAAATAGCGGACGCCGACTCCGGCGGATTTGCCGCTTTGGTCGCCGCGACGCTCGAGCGCGAGCCGTGAGCGTGCCCCCGGCCGCGCGTGAAGCGGCAATCCGCGCGCTGCTTCCGCTGGTGCGGCGGGTGGCGCGCCGGGTAAAGCGATTGGTCCCGGGCTTCGAACTCGACGATCTCGTCGGCGATGGAAGCGTTGGGTTGATTCGTGCGGTCGATTCGTTCGACCCGGCACGAGGGCCGTCGCTCGAACAGTACGCGCACCGCTTGATCGTCGGGTCGATGCTCAACGGAATCCGGCGGATGGATCCGGTCTCCGAGCGCGCCCGGCGAATCGTGCGCGACGGCGAGAATCACCGCTATACTATTGCGGCGTCGCGCGGCGACGTTCCGGCGCCCACCGAAATGGAACGCCGCCGTCCGGGGTATTTGCGCGCGTTGGCGGCCGCGCATCGCGGCCAGCCGCTCTCGCTCGACGCGCCGTTGCCGCTGGGCGAAACGCTAACCGGAGACTGGCGCGACGATCCGGCCCGCATCTTCGAAGACCGCAGCCGGGGGAGGGCTCTCGCGGCCGCGATCGATGCCCTTCCAAAGCGTCAGCGCGACGTGGTCGTCGAACACTACTTTGGAGATCGCTCGTTGCGCAAGATCGGGCGGCGGATGGCGATCTCTTCGCAGCGCGCCTCGCAGCTCCACCTGAGTGCGCTGGCAAAGCTGCGGGAAGGTGCGACGCGTGCTCCGGCGGATTGAAGCCGACGACCGCCCGGGGCTGCCGCGCGTTGCCGGAAACCCCGAGCCGAGCGAAGTCGCGATTGCGGCCGTGGGCGAAGGCGACCTCGAAACGACGGGGCTGCCGTCCGACCACCCGCGTTGGGTACGCGACGCAATCGCGATCTCGGGTCGTGCCCGCGACTTGGTGGCGCGTCTCAAGCCGGTGGTGGTCGCCGTCCTGTCACTGTGGGACCACCGCCTGCGTTCCAGCATCGTCGGCGGCCGGCGCATCCACGTGGATTCGAGCGGCAGCTATCGGGCGGACGCGTGAATCGAACGTCTTGGGTAACGAACTCGCGCTTGACAACGGTCGCAGCAGTGGCCGCGTTGTTGCTGGCTTCGGCTGCGGCGCCGCTTGCCGCCCGGGCCGACGTCACGACCTTGACGCTGCACGATGCGGCCCGTTCGGAGGTGACCGACCCGGACTCCGCGTTGGCGCTCGCGCGTCGCCGCCTGGCCGTCCACGACGCCGGCGCGGCGGTGGCGGGATTGCAGCGCTATCTGAGCGTGTACCCGCAAGAACTGGTGGTCGAGCGCTTTCTTGCCGACCTCTACCTTCGGATCGGGGACCTGACCGACGCGCAGTCGGCGTATGCCGACATCATCGCGCGGTACGTCTACGACGGCGAGGCGCATCGCCGGCTCGGAACGCTCGACCTCTTGCAAGGCCGAGTCGACGAGGCGATCGCGCAGTTCGCGATGGCGCTGCCGGAGTCGATCGACGACCTAGTGGTCGCCCACCAGCGAAAGGGTGACGTCGATGCGTTCGAACGCGGACTGCAGCAACAGACGCAGCGGCACGCGGGAGACGCGCAGGTACAGTACGAGATGGCCGAAACGTACGACGATCTGCATTTGCCGCAGGACGCCCTAACGTATTTCAAGCGGGCGCTGGCGATCTACCCGAAATCGACCGACATTCTCAACGGAACGGCGATCGCCCAGATGCAGCTGCACGACGATGCGGGAGCCGAGCGAACGTTTGCGCTCTGCCTGCGGTACGAAGCGGACAACTACGCCTGCACGAACGACCTCGGGTCGCTCTATCTCGATCGCAAACGCTACGACGACGCGCGCCGCGAGCTGTTACGCGCTCACGAACTCGCTCCCGAGGGCCCCGAAGCGCTCGTCAACCTCGGCTACCTCTACGACGAGTTGGGCGACCGCGTTGCGGCCGCGGACTATTACGCGCAGGCGATCTACGTTTGGCCGTATCTTCCCGACGCGTACGTGAACTTGAGCTTCGATCAGATTCGTCAAGGCTCGATCGAGCAAGCCCAGACCGTGCTGCTCAAGGGGCTCGCCATCGCACCGAAGGATCCGCGACTTCACTACCTGCTGGGCGTCGTGGACGAAGTCCGCGGCAAGCGACCCGAAGCGGTGGCCGAGTTTCACGCTGCCGAGACGTCGCCCGATCCCGAGATCGTCAACTCGGCGCGTGCGAACGTCAGCGATCTCGAAGGATCGACGGCTAGCGGAGGTGTGCGGCCAACGCCGCCGCCACCGTCGCCGCACCGATGAGCACGAACCAAATCATCGCGCGGGCTAGGATCGTTTCTTGGTTTACGCGGTGGCGCACGGCGGCTCTCCTTTCTGAAGACTCCGCTCATCCAACCATACGAACCTGGTAGCGGTCTGGACGAATCTGCAGAGCTAGCTGTGAGCCGCGAAGAGATTCGCGCCCGTCATCCGCGGCGGCACGGGCAAACCCGCGAGCGTCAGCAGCGTCGGCGCGACGTCGCCCAGCTTTCCGCCGGCGGCTAGCGCTCCGCGCAAACCGGTCCCGATTAGAAGAAACGGCACCGGATTGGTGGTGTGGGCCGTTAGCGGCCGGCCTTCGGCGTCGACCTTTTCTTCGGCATTTCCGTGGTCGGCCGTAATTGCCAACAGTCCGCCGGCGGCCAGGACGGACCGCGATAGCCGTTCCAGGCAGGCGTCGAGCTCTTCGACGGCGCGCACGGTCGGCGACCACTTGCCGGTATGGCCGACCATGTCGGCATTAGCGTAGTTCATAACGATCGCATCGTACGTCCCCGCGACGACGGCCGCAACTGCGGCGTCGGTGATTTCTTCGGCCCGCATCGCGGGTGCGAGGTCGTACGTCGCGACCGTCCGATCCGACGGAATTAGCCGCCGGTCTTCGCCTTCGAACGGCTCTTCGCGGCCGCCGTTGAAAAAATAGGTTACGTGCGCGTACTTCTCGGTCTCGGCCAATCGCAGTTGGCGTAGTCCCGCGCGCGCGAGGACCTCACCGAACGTGTCGGCTTGCAGCCGCGGACCGAACAATACCGGATTGGCAAACGTTTCGTCGTACTTCGTCATCGTTGCGAACGGAAGATCGGCGTACTCCCGCGGCGGCAACGGCGTAAACGATCCACCGCGATAGGCGGGAATTCCGGAGTCGAACGCCGTCGTCAACTGTCGGGCACGGTCGGGCCGGAAGTTGAAGAAGATGCAGGCATCGCCGTCTTGGACCGGCTGGGGCGCGCCGACGATGGTCGGCAGGACGAACTCGTCGTCTTCGCCGCGCGCGTAAGCGGCGTCGACCCCGGCCGCGGCGGTCGACGCCGCATGTTCGGCCCGGCCGCGCGCGATCGCATCGTAGGCTCGTTGCGTGCGCTCCCAGCGAGCGTCCCGATCCATCGCGTAGTAGCGTCCGCAGACTAGCGCGATCGAGCCGGAACGGCCGACCGCCGCCAAACGTTCCTCAAGACGCTCGACGTAACGTTGCGCGGATCGCGGCGGCGTATCGCGGCCGTCTAGAAACGCGTGAATCGCGATCCGAACGCCGCCGGCAACCGCCGCGTCGATCAACGCAAAAAGGTGTTCGATCGAACTGTGCACGCAACCGTCGGACAGCAAGCCCATCAAGTGCAGCGTTCCGTTACTTTGCGCGACGTGCGCGATCGTGCGCTGCAGCGTCGGATTCTCGCCGAAGGCTCCCGTTGCGACGTCTGCGTCGATGACTAGCAAGCCTTGCGGTACGACCCGGCCGGCGCCGAGGTTCATATGGCCGACCTCGCTGTTGCCCATGATCCCGTCGGGGAGCCCGACCGCACTTCCGGACGCCTCCAGCGTCGTCCACGGATATCGCTCAAAAAAGGCTCGCCAGTGAGGCGTGTCGGCCGCCGCAATGGCGTTGCCGTACGTGGCGTCGCGGCAACCCCAGCCGTCCAGCACCGCCAGAACCAGCGGCCGCGGCGTCATCGTGCGGCGTTGGCGATGAGCGTCGCGAAGCCCGCAGGATCGAGCGAAGCCCCGCCGATCAAACCCCCGTTGACGTCGGGCTTGGTCACGTACGCGGCAACGTTTTCGGCGTTCATGCTGCCGCCGTAAAGAATCGGCGTCGCGTCGAGTCCGGGGAGAGACGCGCGAATCGCGGCCATCACGCGTTGGGCCTCCTCCGGATCGCAGCTCTTTCCCGTTCCGATCGCCCAGATCGGTTCGTAGGCAATCGCCACGCGGGCGAGCGCGTCGCGAGCGACGCCTTCGAAAGCGGCGCGCGTCTGGCCGACCACGCGATCGTCGGCCCGCCCGTCGTCGCGTTCGGCGCCGCTCTCCCCAACCGCGACGATCGGCGTCAAACCTTGCGCCAGCGCCGTCCGCACCTTCAAGTTGACGGTGCGGTCGGTTTCGCCGCAGTACGCGCGGCGTTCGGAGTGCCCGAGAATGACGTAGCCGACGCCGAGCTCGAGCAACATCGGCGCGCTGATTTCTCCGGTGAAGGGACCCTCGAGTTCCCAGTGCATCGTTTGCGCTCCGAGCCCGACGGCGGTTCCCGCGATCCGCTTGGAGGCTTGCCCGATGGCGGTGAACGGCGGAGCGACGACGATCTCGACCTCGGGCGGAAGCGTCGGCACCAACGCCAGGAACCGATCGAAAAACGCGTCGGTTTCGGCGACCGTCTTGTGCATCTTCCAGTTGCCCGCGACGATCGTACGCGTCACGATGCCCGGCTCTCGGCGTTGGATTTTTCGAGCACGGCGACTCCGGGGAGCGTTTTGCCTTCGAGAAACTCCAGCGTCGCACCGCCGCCGGTCGAGACGTGCGATACGCCCCCGGCGAACCCCAGCAGGTGTGCGGCCGCCGCCGCGTCGCCGCCGCCGACGACGCTGAACGCGCCCCGAGCGGTTGCGGCCTCGATCGCTTCGCCCACGATCTCGGTGCCGCGGCGATAGGCCGGCTTTTCGTAGACGCCCATCGGTCCGTTGAACACGATCGTCGCGGCGCGCTCGATCACTTCGGCATAGGTGCGCGCGGTCCCCGGCCCGATGTCCAAAATCATGCCGTTTCCAATATCGGAGATCGCCACGACGGCGGCGTCGCCGGCGTCGAATGCCGAAGCCACGACAGCGTCGGTCGGCAAGTGAAGGTCGACGTGGTACTGTTTGGCCAACTCGAAAATCCGGCGTGCCGGATCCACGTCCTCGTCGCGCAGCGATCGTCCCACGTTTATGCCCGAAGCGGCCAAGAACGTGTTCGCCATTCCGCCGCCGATGCAAAATGCGTCCACCCGGTCCAGCAAGTGCGTGAAGACGCCGATCTTGTCTTTGACCTTCGCCCCGCCGATCGCGCAGACGTAGGGTTTGCGCGGATTATCGACCAGCCGCGCCAACGCATCGAGCTCGGCCTGCATCAGGAGTCCGGCGGCGCTGGACATGAGGTGGGCGATCCCCTCGGTCGATGCGTGGGCGCGATGCGCCGTCCCGAACGCGTCGTTCACGTACAGGTCGCCCAAGCGCGCGAGCGCGGCGGCAAATTCGGGATCGTTACGCTCCTCTTCGGGATGGAAGCGGACGTTTTCGAGTAACGCAACGCCGCCGTCCCCTAGTTCGGCGACCGCGCGTTCGGCGACGTCGCCGACGCAATCGCCGGCAAACGCCACCGGCGTTCCCAGACGTTCCGACAAGGCCGCAGCCAAGGGCCGCAGCGAGAGCGCCGGATCCGGCTTGCCGTCGGGGCGCCCGAGGTGCGATAACACGATCGTTCGCGCTCCACGTTCCCGCAAGAGGGCCAGCGTGGCGATGGCGGCATCGACGCGCGTATAATCGGCGATTTCGCCGCCGCGCATCGGAACGTTGAGGTCTTCGCGAACCAAGACGCGTTTCGAGCGCACGTCGAGGTCGGCGACGGAACGGAAGCGCACGCGGCCGGCTTACCTCGATCGGCCCTACGCGGTCGCCGGAATTTTTTCCAGCACCATTGCCGTGAGATCGGCGAGCCGGCACGAGTAACCCCACTCGTTGTCGTACCACGCGCCGATTTGCACCAAATCGCCGTTGGCGTTGCTCAACTTGGCATCCACGATCGAACTGTGCGGATCGCGCTTGAAGTCGCTCGAGACCAACTCTTCTTCGGTGTAGGCGACGTACTTTGCGAGGTCGCCTTCGGCGGCGCGGCGCAGGATCGCGTTGAGCTCGTCCTTGGTCGTGGGTTTTTTCGTTTGAACGACCAAGTAGATCATCGAAACGGTCGCAGTCGGCACTCGCAGCGCGAACCCGTCGAACGTCCCTTCAACTTCCGGGATCGTGAGATACAACGCCTTGGCCGCGCCCGTGGACGTCGGAATGATGTTGGTCGCCGCGTTGCGCGCCCGGCGGAGATCTTTGTGGGGCGCGTCGAGAATGTTTTGATCGTTGGTGTAGGAGTGAATCGTCGTCATGAAGCCCTTGACCCATCCCAGCTCGTCGACGATCGGCTTTAGCGCCGTGGCCAAACAGTTGGTCGTACACGATGCGTTGGAGATTACGTGGTGCGCGAGCGGGTCGTAGGCGGAATCGTTGACGCCTAAAACGATGGTGACGTCCTCGCCCTTGGCCGGGGCGGAAATCAAGACTTTCTTGGCTCCGCCGCCGTCGATGTGCGCGCGCGCCTTAGCCGCATCGGTGAACAGGCCCGTGGACTCGACGACCACGTCGACGCCGAGATCCCTCCAGGGAAGCTTGCCGGGGTCGCGTTCGGCCATCACGGCCACGCGACGGCCGTCGATCGTCAGCCCGTCGGCACTACTGTCGACCCGCCCCGGGTAGGTCCCGTAGTTGCTGTCGTACTTGAACAAGTGAGCGCACTCGGCGGCGCTCGTCAGGTCGTTGATGGCGGCAATTTCGACGTGCGGATGACGTTCGATCAACGCCTTGGCGAAGTTTCTTCCGATCCGGCCGAAGCCGTTGATTCCGATGCGCATGGGGGCTCTTACCGGACCTGCTTCACGCGCCCCTGCCCGCGCCGGAGGCGTTCGGCCAGGCGCGCGAGCGTCCCCAGGCGGCTCCCGACGGTCGGTTTGGCGATCGGCGGAACGCAGCGGCGTCCGAGCTCGGCGAGGGACTCGTCGGGGAACGACAAGCGCAGTTCGGCGATTTCGCGCAGCGCCGGAGACAGCTGCGGCAGCCCGTACGCGCTTTCCAAGAACTCGATCGTGTGTCGCTGCGCGGCCGCGGCCGCGGCGGTGCGCTCGAGATTGGCCGCTTCGGTGTTGACTAAGCGGTGAATGCGATTCTTGGTTTCGCGCAGCGCGCGGACGTCTTCCAAACGCAGGACTGCGGCGAAGGCGCCGATCAAGCCGAGCAACTCGACGATCGCGTCGAAGTCCTTGTAGTACGCGACGATCCGCCGCTTTCGGGTGGTCAGTTTGGGCGGAATCCCCGCGCTGCGCAGCGTCCACTCCAGGCGTTCGGCCGGCGGACGCGACGCCAGCACGAATTCCAGATGGTAGCCGTGCGCGCCGGCGGCGAGCGAGCCGCAGGCCAAAAATGCCGCGCGGATTTCGATCAGGCGGTCGCACTTGCGCGCCGGTTTCGGAGGATCGGCGCGCAGCCGTTGCGGTAGCGCGATCGCAAACGTCGGCAGCCGTTGTAACCGCGTCGCGGGTCGCGTCTCGATCGGATGCGACTTACGGTCGTCCAGCAGCGACCAGAACAGGCGCGCGATCGCGTTGCGGTGGGTGACGAACTCGCAACGACCCCCCGCCCCGTAGAGCGTCAATCCCGCCAAGAGCGCCTCGCGGCAGTGGGCGCTCGTAGGGAGGTCGCGCGCGAGGGCGTCCTTGGTGTCGGCCGAGATCATATCCAGTCGGCCGGCTCGTCGCGGCGCGTCTCGAGGATTTCGTACAGGTCGGCCGGCTTCACTGCCGGCGTCACGCGCAGGGGCACGTCGCGGATCACCACGGTAACGAACGTCGTTGCGTAGTGGATCTCGAGCACGTCCCCGGGACGCACCCGGTAACCCGGTTTGAGGGCTTTACCATCTTTGGTAACGCGCCCGTGTTCGAGCGCCTCGTGCGCCTCGCTGCGGCGCTTGGAGAGCCGTGAGACCTTGAGGAACTTGTCGAGTCGCACCCCGGCGCTTTCGGCACGTCCGGCAATGCTTACTTGAGGTCCGGAAATACTATCTTGACAGATAACGATATATCGCTTAGCATCACGCTATGCACAATCACTTTTGGAGGGGGCCGGGCTGGGGAGGGCCCCGAGGCGGACGGCGTTTCAAGCGGGGAATTCTCAAGTTCGTGATCCTGAAGCTGCTCGACGAACAGTCGCGCCACGGGTACGATCTGATGCGTTTTCTGCGCCGCAAGGGCTGGGCCGGCGGCGCGGGGTCGATCTACCCCATTCTCGCCGCGCTGGAAGAGGAAGGCCTGATCGTCGGGCGCGACGAGGGCGACCGGCGGACGTATGAAGTGACCGACCTGGGTCGCCGCCATCTCAAAGAACGCGCGAGTCACGTCGGCGCGTTTTTCGAAGACGGCGAGGAGGACGGCGAACCCGACGCGCGCACCGAAACGCGCGAAGCGGCAGGCCGGCTGATGCAGGCGGTCGCACAATTGGGAAGCGATTCGAAGCCGGAGACGATCGAGCGCGTGCGCGATCTGCTGGACCGAACCCGCAAGGAAATCTACACGCTGCTCGCCCAGGAGTAATCGATGGCACAGGCGTCGGCCGCCCGACGTCCGGGGGTAAACGTTTTCGACGAGAGCCGCCCGATGTGGCGGCTCCTGCTCGTCTTTCTGGTGCCGTTGATGCTCAGCAACGTTCTGCAGTCGGCCTCGCAGACGATGGCCAGCATCTGGATCGGAAGGTTGATTTCCACGCAGGCGCTCGGCGCCGTGTCGGCCGTGTTTCCCGTCATCTTCCTGCTCTTTTCGTTCGTCTTCGGGGTCTCCAGCGGAAGCAGCGTCCTGATCGGACAAGCGTTCGGCGCGCGCGACCATCACAAGGTCAAGAAGATCGCCGGTACGGTTCTGGGCGCCGCGCTCTATCTAGGACTCATCGTGGCCGTGCTCGGATCGATCGGATCGCCGGCGATGCTCGCATGGCTTGCGACGCCGCCGGACATCATCGCCCAGGCGGATGCGTACGCCAAGGTCGTTTTCTTGACGATGCCGCTGTTTTTCTTTTACTTCGTGTACGCGACGATTTTACGCGGAACGGGCGATTCCACCACGCCCTTCTACGCGCTGATCGTCTCGGCCGTCTTGGCGATCGCCGTGACGCCGCTATTCATTCTCGGCTGGTTCGGATTACCGAAGCTGGGCGTGGTCAGCGCGGCGGTGGCGGGCTTCATTGCTAACGGAGCGGCGCTGGGCTGGCTTCTGCTCCACCTTGCGCGAACCGATCATCCGTTGAAATTCGATCGCGAAACCTTGGCCGACATGCGGCTGGACTGGAAGATTCTGGGCGCGGTCGTACGGATCGGCGTGCCGACGGGCTTGCAAGTCATGATGGTTTCGTTGGCCGAACTCGCGGTAATTTCGTTCGTCAACCGGTTCGGATCGAGCGCGACGGCCGCCTACGGTGCGGTCAACCAGGTCGTCAGTTACGTCCAGTTTCCCGCCATTTCGATCGGCATCGCGGCTTCGATCTTTGGGGCGCAGTGCATCGGCGCGCGCCGCGAAGATAAGCTCGGCAGCGTGATTCGCTCGGCCGTCGGTCTGAACTACTTCGTCGGGACGGCGATCATCGGTGCCTGCTACCTCTTTGCTTGGAACATTCTAGGCTGGTTCATCACCGACGGGCACACCCTCGGCATCGCCCACGCGCTGCTCATGATTACGCTGTGGAGTTACGCAATCTTCGGCAACAGCGCGGTGCTCAGCGGCGTGATGCGCGGCAGCGGAACGGTGCTGTGGCCCACCGCCATCGGGATCTTTGCGATCTGGGGCGTCGAAGTCCCGGCCGCGTACTTCCTGATGCGTCGCGTCGGTTTGGACGGCGTGTGGATGGGTTATCCGATCGCCTTCTGCACCGGCTTGATCCTGCAGTTTTGTTACTACGAGTTCGTCTGGAAGCACAAGACGCACGAGCGCCTGGTGTAGGCTAGCGCTTACGCGCCGCCCTAGCGCCGCTTCTTGTCTTTGGGCGTAACGCACGTTCCGGCGGCGCGGCAAACGACGACGGGCGGATCGAGCGGATCGGCGGCCCCCGCGCCCTGCTCCGGCCGCGCGGCGACCACCTTGCGCGCTTCGAATTCCATTCGACGCGACGTGTTGCCGGTCTTCACGATGCGCCCTCGCGCTTCGACGTAGTCGCCGGCGAAGACCGGCGCTAAAAACTCGACCGAATCGTACGCCACGAACAACCCTTCGTCGCCGTCGAGCCGGATCAGCAGCTCGGTTGCGACGTCGCCGAACAGCGCCAGCATGCGCGCGCCGTCGACGAGATTACCCCCGTAGTGGGCGTCGTGGGAGCTCATCCGCACCCGGATTAAGCCGCTTGCGTCTTGGCCTTTTTCCACAGTTCCTCGAGTTCTTCGGACGAGAGATCGGAGAGCGCTTTGCCGTCGGCGGCGGCCCGCGCTTCCATAAACGTAAAGCGCTTGTAGAACTTCTCGTTGGCTTGGCGCGTGGCCGTTTCGGCGTCGATGCCGAGCACGCGCGCGAGGTTGACGAGGGTGAAGAATACGTCGCCGAGCTCTTCGCGGACGTGCGGGTCGTCCTGACTCCGGCGCCGCGCCTCCGCGAGTTCGCCCAGCTCCTCGACGATCTTTTCGAGAACGCCTGCGACGCCCGGCCAGTCGAAGCCGACGCGCGAGGCCTTCTCTTGCATGCGTTGCCCACGCTGCAACGCGCCCAACTGCTTCGGGATGCCGTCGAGCCGGCTCTTGCGCCGCTGCCCCGTCTTTTCCAGCGCTTTGAGCCGCTCCCAGTTGCGCCATTGAGCGTCGACGTCCTCGATGACCGCATCGCCGAATACGTGCGGGTGCCGGCGAACCATCTTGTTGGCTAGGGCGTCGACGACGTCGGCCACGCCGAACTTTCCGGTTTCGACCGCCACCTGCGAGTGAAAGACGATCTGCAGCAGCAAGTCGCCCAGCTCCTCGCAGAGCGCGTCGGCATCGCCGCCCTCGATCGCTTCGACGACCTCGTACGTCTCTTCGATGAGATACGGAACGAGCGTGCGATGGGTTTGTTCGCGGTCCCATGGGCAGCCCGCGCGCAAGCGCGCCATGACTTCGACCAGATCGTCCCAAGAATAGTGAGCCGACTGCGGGGGCAGCGGGACGAGCGGCATGGCGATCGCGGCGGAGAGGGTGGAGCGCGGCATGCCCGCCACGATTTCGGCGCGGATGCCGGCGCGTTCGAGCGAACGCAGCAGCGGAGGCAAACCCGGAAAATCGGAAAGCGGATTACCGAGAACCCCGAGCCCGAGATCGACCGGTGCGGACGCTGCCAGACGATCGACGAAGCGTTCGATTTCTTCGCTCCCGCCGCGCACGAACAGCGCCGGATCGTCGACCAAGTCGCGGACGACGTCGACGCCGTGTTGACGGAGGTAGCCGGTCAGGTCGGGGGGAGCCAACAACGCGATCGCGCGACCGACGGCGCGCAATGCTTCGAGGCCGCCGATCGTGAGGAACCCCGGATCGCCCGGTCCGAGTCCCGCGATGCGTACCAGCATGGCTGCGCCGTTTCGCGACGCCCGTGAAAAGGCCCCGGCATACGCCGGGGCCTTCCGCGAGAACGCTGCGAACCAGCCCGAGTTATTTCGTGGGTGCCGTCGATGGAGCCGCGGCCGGAGCGGCGGAGGCTGCCGACGACGCCATCGGCATCGGCGGCGGCGACGGGAAGAGGTCGGCGAAGCGCGGATCGTTGACCTCGATCTTGGCTTTCTGCTGCAGCCCTTGCAGGAAGGGCTGAATCAGCGGCGCCTCTTGCTGCTGCCGAAGCATGTCGGTGATCCGCTGCGTCGAGTTCGCCAGCGTCGCTTTCTGCGCGGGCTGAATGGCTTCCACTTGGATGATGTGGTAGCCGAACGGCGACTTCACCGGCGCGCTGATCTGGTTGACCTTCATCGTGAAGGCCACCTTATCGAACGCGGGCACCATTTGGCCGCGCCGGAAGAAACCGAGTTCTCCGCCTTTGTCCTTGCTGCCCGGGTCGGTCGAATACTGTTTGGCGACGTCGGCGAAGTTCTGCCCCGACTTCAAGGCCGCTTCGACTTTGTTGGCCGTCGCGAGGTCCTTGACGAGGATGTGCCGCGCCTTGATCTGCTCGGGTTTGTCGAACGCAGTGTGATTTTTGTCGAAGTACTGCGAAATCTGCGACTGCGAGATCGGCGCGTCCTTGGCGAGCGCTTTGTCGAGAATGATCTGTTCGCGCAGCGCCTGATGCACGTCGTCCTCGCTCAAACCGCGGGCTTTAAGCATTTCGTCCCACGACCCGTTGGGGAAGTTGGCCTTGAGATCGTCTTCGCGAGTGCTGATTTCGGCGTCGGTCACGTCGATGTTGTTGTTCTTGGCGTACTGGAGAATCAGCGCTTCCTGCACCATTTGCTGCAGGGTGTTGCGCGCGCCGGGGCTGGCTTCGAGCTTGGCCTGAAAGGCGCTTTGGCTGATCGGTTCGCCGTTGACCGTCGCGACCGCACCGCCTCCCGCGCACGCCGATACGGCGGCGCCGAGAAGCAGGGTAACGAGGCCCGCGATGACACGTTGGGCGTTCGACATTGTCGGCTCCACAGGAAAAAGTCAGTGCGTAGTAAGCGCGGGGCAGAGGCCCCCACGTTCGGGACGCAGGTTCGCGCGCCGGGCTCGAGGTCCTCTCGAATCCGTGAGAGAATCTCGGCAAAGCTGGGAGCCGCCCGCCTACATCGCCTCCAAAAGCGCGCGCAGCAAGGGCATCCAGGCCCCTTCGGCGTGGCGGCGGTCGCGGGCCGGCGGCAAGTCGACCAAAATCTTTCCCTCCGCGAACCGAAAGCGATTGCGCGTCAACGACTGAAACTTCGGAATCGCGGCCGGATCCAGATCGAACGCGGGTCCCACGCCCAGCGTCAGGCGCTCGTCGTCGACGACCACCCGCGTGACGTTCTTCTGCAGTGCGATGGCGCGCAGCTTGGTCAGCTCGATCAGGTGCTCCAGTGGGAGCGGAAACGGGCCGAACCGATCGCGTACGCCGGCCGCGATTTCCTCCACTTCGGCTTGCGTACGCGCCTTGGCGAGCTGCTGATAGACCGCGATCTTCTGGGAAACTTGGGGGATGTAGTCGTTCGGAACGAAAGCGCTGATCTTCACGTCGATCACCGCTTCGCGACGGTCCTCTAACGCGGCCGTCATCCCGCGCCGGCGCGCGATCGCCTCGGCCAGCATCTCGCAGTAGGTCTCGAACCCGACCGAAGCGATAAATCCCGACTGGGCGGCGCCGAGCAAGTTTCCGGCGCCGCGAATTTCCAGGTCTCGCATCGCGATTTGCAATCCCGATCCCAAGTGCGCGAACTCGCGAATCGCTTCCAATCGGGCCTTGGCTTCGGGCGTCAACGCCTTGTGCGCCTGGTAGAGCAGATAGCAGTAGGCTTGGTGGTTCGAACGGCCCACGCGGCCGCGCAACTGGTAAAGCTGAGCGAGCCCGAATCGGTCGGCATCGTTGACGATCATCGTGTTGACGTTGGGAATGTCGATCCCATTTTCGATGATCGTGGTCGCGACGAGCACGTCGAGCTCGCCTTCGATGAACGCCCGCATGACCGGTTCGAGTTGGGCCTCGCTCATCTGCCCGTGTCCGACGCCGATACGCGCGCGCGGAATCAACTTCTCGAGCGCGTTTTTCAACGCGAAGATCGATTCGATGCGATTGTGCAGATAATAGACTTGGCCGCCGCGATCCAGCTCCGCCGCGATCGCATGCTGGACGACCGCGTCGCTCGAGGGGACGACCAACGTCTTGATCGACATACGGTTCTTAGGCGGGGTTTGAATCAGCGATAGATCGCGTACGCCCAGCAGCGACATGTGCAGCGTCCGCGGAATGGGCGTTGCCGAGAGCGTGAGAACGTCGACGCCGGCTCGATACTCTTTGAGCCGTTCCTTGTGCATCACGCCGAAGCGTTGCTCTTCGTCGACGACGATCAAGCCGAGATCCGCGAAGGTGACGTCCTTCTGGAGCAGGCGATGCGTCCCGATGACGATGTCGACCTTCCCCTCGGCCAGCGCGCGCAATATTTCCCTTTGCTCGGCCTTGGTTTTGAAGCGCGAGAGTTCTTCGATGCGAATCGGGAAACCGCCGAAACGCGCGCCGAAATTGCGAAAGTGCTGATCTGCCAGCAGCGTGGTCGGCACGAGCACCGCGACTTGCTTTTTGTCGGCGATCGCTTTGAAAGCGGCGCGCATCGCGACTTCGGTTTTGCCGTACCCGACGTCGCCGCAAACCAGCCGATCCATCGGACGCGGCGTTTCCATGTCGCGCTTGGTGGCAACGATCGCGCTGGCCTGATCGGGAGTCGGTTCGTAGGCGAACCCGTCCTCCATCTCGTTCTGCCATGCCGTGTCCGCTCCGAACGCGAAACCGGCTGCCAGCTCGCGTTGCGCGTATAGCTCGACCAAGCCGTCGGCGATCTTCGCCAACGACTCCCCGACGCGCGACTTCGTGCGCGCCCAGTCGGCTCCGCCCATCCGGGAAAGGCGCGGCGACTGTCCCTCTGCGGCCGAATATTTCGCGACCTGATGCATTTGAGTTACCGGCACGAGCATGCGATCGCTGCCGGCGTATTTCAGGTCGAGGTAATCCTGCGTCGCGCCGAGCACCGTCTCGGCGCGCAATCCCAGGTACTGACCGATTCCGTGAACCGCGTGAACGACGTGATCGCCGACCTTGAGGTCGGCCAGCGTAACCGGCACGCCTTCCTTGACGGCCCGCATTTTTACGCGCTTGGGAGGCGCGCCGAAGATCTCGCGGTCGCCGAGAACTCGAATGCGAAGGCCGGGCACCGCGAATCCCGCTTCGATGCTTCCGTGATCGACGACGACGGCGGCGCGGGCGATCGCGTCGCCGACCGCGAGGCCGGATGCCTGCAGCAAGTCGGTCGTGCGCGCGGCCGCGGAGCTGATGACGAAGACGGTTTCGCCGCCGGCGACGGCCGCCCGAACGCTGTCCGAAAACAGTTCGATACGACGATTGAAGTGCTCGGCCGGACGGCATTCCAACGGAAACGTCGCAAGCGTGGGACCCATCCATCCGGTCGCCGCCGGATTTTCGATCGCTCCGGGGATGCTCAAGACGGCGTAGCGCGCCGCCGCCGCGCCGAGTTGGACGAGCGTCGGCCGCGGGGCTTGGACGTCGGCCAGGAGTGCGTCGCCGACCAACGAGTCGTCGACGGGCAGTTCGCCGGACTCGGCGTCGGCGAGCAGCACGTGCTGCTCGCGACTCCGTTCGCGGTCGAGCGCCTCGGCGACGGTCGCGATCGTCGCGGGTTCGTCGAACGCGACCGTCGCGCCGGCGGGTAAGTAATCGAAGATGGTCGCGGGCTCGTCGAACGCGAGCGAAATCCACGCTTCGGGAACGTCTTGGCCGCGCGCGAGGAAGTCGCGCAGCGCAGAGCGCACCGCCTCGGGTCCGGCGAAGCGCTCCACGATCCGCGCTGCGGATTCTTCGTCGCGGGGGATTTCGCTCCACGGCGCGATCTCGGCGACGTCCACGGCTTGGTCCGAACGCTGCGTTTCGATCGCGAAGCGGCGCATGCTCGCGATCGCGTCGCCGAAGAACTCGACCCGCAGCGGCGCGTCGGCCGTGGCTGCAAAGACGTCGACGATGCCGCCGCGCACGGCATATTCGCCGGCCGCGCTCACCACGTCGGTCCGGGTGTAGCCGAGGCGGTAGAGCCAATCTTGCGTGGCTTGCCAGCCGACCTCGGCGCCGGTTCGCAAGGAAACGACCGACCGCGCAAAGATTTGCGGGGGGATCACGTACTGCCGAATTGCGGCGATCGGCGCGAGAACGATCCGGGGTGCGCCGGCGGTCAAGTCGGCGAGCAGGCTCATGCGCGCGCTGCGTTCGGACGGCCCTTCGATCGTGCCGAGCGTCTCGCTGCGCGATCGCAAGAGCGCCGGCGTTCGCGCTTCGTCCTCGCCCAGATAATAGAGCAGGTCGGCAAACGCGCGCTCGGCGGCGTCGGCAGTCGGAACGACGAAAAGCAAAACGCCGCCGAGCGCGCGATGCAATGCCGCAACGATTGCCGGCCGCGCGGCCGCGATCGTTTCGGCCAGCGCATACCCGCCTGGCTTGGTGCCCGGGAGCGATCGAAGCGCGCGCAGGCGATCGATGGCCGACGTCAGCGGGGGCGCCTCCGCCAAATGGCGGACGAACGCATGATTGAGACCGCGCCGCGATCCGGCGCGGACGGAGTTTTCGACGATTGTCACGAGCTTTGGATTATAACAGATGCGCCGCGCGCGGCCGCAGCAAGGCCGCAAAGGGTACGAGTGCGGCAATCGAAAGTCCGATCGCGACAAGCGGGCCCGGCGTCGCGACGGCATCGGGAACGTAGCGCAGCAGTGCGGTGAGCGAGAGGCCGATAGCGACCGCTGCAGCGCGGGTGCCAGGCGCGTATGCCGCGACCGCGAGCAGCCAAATTCCGTACCAGGGATATGGATTCGGCACGAGCAGCCA
>DASXDV010000114.1:0-2635 GCA_036490465.1 Candidatus Tumulicola sp.
AGGTCGGAGACCCACAGACTTATTGCGCTGCTGCACTGTTCAGTTTTCAAGGAGCGAACCTAAAGCAGACCGGGGCACTCCCACGCAGATCGGAACGACCGCGTTTTGCGCCCGGCGGCTAGAGTCACGACGGCTATCATATCGCCAGGCCCTAGGCATGTCAAGGACAGCGCCCGAGTTTATCGGGGGGCCCGGCCCGAGAGTCAACGGGACCGGTCTAGCTCTATAACGCGCCGGGCCGAGCGATCGTTCCATTTAGGAAGAAATTCAAGCGGCTCCGGCGCCGGCCGCTTGCTCGGTTCGGACCGCCCGGGGTCAATCGAGCTTGCGCGAAACCGACTTGGCTTGCACGAACAGCAAGAGGTAATCCCGGCCCCCGGCCTTGCTGTCGGTCCCCGACATGTTGAAGCCGCCGAAGGGATGCGCTCCGACCATCGCGCCGGTGCTCTTACGATTGAAGTAGAGGTTTCCCACGAAGAAGTCCTCGCGGGCGCGATCGATCTTTTGCTCGTCGGACGTGTAGAGCGAGCCGGTTAGACCGAACTCGGTATTGTTGGCGATCGCCAGCGCATCGTCGAAGTCTTTGGCCTTGATGACCGCCAGTACCGGGCCGAAGATCTCTTCCTGCGCGATGGTTGCGTCCGGAGCAACGTCGGCAATCACGGTCGGCTCGAGAAAGTAACCCGTCTCGCCGACGCGCCGGCCCCCGGCGACGAGCCGTCCTTCGGACTTGCCCTTCTCGACGTAGGACGAAATCGAATCGAGTGCGGCTTGATTGACCACCGGCCCCATGAAGTTTTTCGGATCGGTCGGATCGCCGACGGAAATCTTCGCGACGCGTGCCGCCAGCTTCTCGAGGAACTCGTCGTAAATTCGCGCGTCGACGATCGCGCGCGAACACGCCGAGCACTTCTGGCCCTGGAAGCCGAAAGCCGAAACCGCCACACCTTCAACCGCCGCATCGACGTCGGCGTCCGCGGCCACCACGATCGAATCTTTGCCGCCCATCTCGGCGACGACGCGCTTAATCCATTTCTGCCCGGGCCGGCGTACTGCGGCCAGCTCGTTGATGCGCAGCCCGACTTCTTTCGAACCCGTAAACGAAACGAATCGTACCTGCGGATGCGTGACGATGGCGTCGCCGATCTCGCTGCCGGAACCCGGAAGGAAATTCACGACGCCGGGCGGGACGCCGACCTCGTGCAACAGATCGACGAACCAGGCCGCTACCACCGCGGAGTCGCTGGAAGGTTTGAGCACCACGGTGTTGCCGGTGACGATCGCAGCCGCCGTCATGCCGGCCATGATCGCGCCGGCGAAATTCCAAGGCGGAATTACGGCACCGACGCCCAGCGGGACGTAAATCATCTCGTTGCGTTCGCCGGCGATCGCAACGATGGGCTGGGGCTGCGCGTAGCGCAGCGCCTCCCGCGCGTAAAACTCCAAAAAATCGATCGTTTCGGCGATGTCGCCGTCGGCCTCGGGCCAACTCTTTCCGACCTCGTAAACCAGTAGCGCGTCGTATTCGAAGCGTCGTTCTCGCAGCCGCGCCGCGGCGTCGAACAGATAACCCGCGCGATCTTCGGACGAGGTCCGCTTCCAGGATTCAAACGCTCGCGCCGCAGCCTCGATCGCCTCGTTAGCCTGCTCTTTCGAAGCGGAGCTGGTCTCGCCGATCGCTTCGGCCGGATTGGCCGGATTGATCGAACGAATGCGTTTGACCGTCTCGATCCGGCGGCCGTCGATCACCAACGGGTAGTGCGCGCCCAGCCGCTGCCTTACCGAACTCAGCGCCGAGCGCATTGCGGCGGCGTCGGCGGGATCGGCGAAGTCCTTGACGATTTCGTTCTGGAACGGCGCGATGCGCTCGAGGCTAATACTCATGGCAACATTCTAGCAGGCACCCCCGCCGGGCGCCCTGCCACTTATTCGCCAGCCGCGTCCCGGACGAGGCGTTCGCTCACCGGGTCGCGCGGGCGGCCGGCGCGAACTGGGCTCACCATGCCGCCTCAACCAGGTCCCCTTTGACGGGGCTGGCAGCCGTTGCAACGGCTGCGTTCTTTCTCGGAATCGGCTTAGCCGGCGAACCGCTCAGTCCGCTCCGAGCACTGGTGGCGGGGGCGCTCCTGGTTTTGGTCGCGGTGCTTTTCGGCGGCAGGGCCTCGCCGCTGCTTACGTTTCTCACGGGCTTTTTGGGCGTGATCGTCACCTGCGTGCTCCAGCACGGCGTTGCCTACCCCGGGACCGGCGTGATTGCGCTCGGACTGGGCGTCCTTGGAGCGTCCTCGTTCGGGCGCCGCCTCGCACCGGCGCTGATTGCATCGCTGGGAGCCGTTATCGGTTCGGGGCTATTTTTTATCGGCGTTCCGGGCGGATATTGACCCGCGTGCCGACGCCGACTCCGATCGCGCCGAAGAGCGCGCTGAGCGCCGCGGTGATCGCCGACCACGCGACGATCTGCTGCATCGGCGTGCCGGCCGCCGGGCGGCCGGGACCGATCAGGGCCGCTACGTAAGCTCCGATCGTTGCGTCGATTACCGCCGCAACCACGATCGCCACGAAGGCGCGTCCGGGGCGTAGGCGCTGACCGGCATAGACTCCAAACGCGAGATAGAGCACGATGCCCAGCAGCGCG